>JBCBKE010000039.1:0-29028 GCA_038522375.1 Pseudomonadota bacterium | reverse complement strand
CGTAGCGGTGATAGTTCGTGAACAGCACATAGGGCTGCATGTGCTCGACGCGGGTCCCGGTGTAATGCTCCAGCCGCTTCAGCGAAAGATCCACACGTTGGGCGTCGAACAGCGCCAGGGGCCGCGTGTCGCCCATATCGTAAAGCTCGCCGTCGGCTACCTCGTCGCCAATTTCGGTCAGCTGCGGTGTCGGCAGCCAGCGCGCCAGGTCAGCGGGAGAAATATCATCGGTCTCCCGGGCAAGGCCGGCATCCCAGACATAGGGGTAGGGAATTTCGGAACTGGACTGGCGAACCTCAATCTCCACATCGTAGCTATCGAGGAGCGGTGTCAGCTGCTCAACGAGATATGCGCGAAAGAAATCGGGCCGGGTGACGGTGGAGACGTAGACGCCGGCCTCCGAAATCTTGCCATAGGCGCGCGAAATCGGCGGTGGAGGTCCATCGGGATCGTAGCGGATGACCAGTTCGGGGTAACAGAACGCCCTTGACGCGCGCAGTTCGCCATCCGGTGGCACGCCTTCCTTGAGATAACGGTCGATCGAGCCCTTCAGCGCGGCCACGGCCTCGACATAGATCGCCTCCAGCGTGTCAATGATCTTGTGGGGGTCGTTGGGCTGCTTCATGCCTCCACCTGCCGCCCGCATGGTCGAAGGTCAAGAGACGGGCCGGCTTGCGTCGGGGTCGACTTTGTAAACGACGATGACGCCATCAGCGCTGCCCGCTTCCGGCATGGGTGTGAGCCACCCGGGAATTTGCCCTTGGCTGAGTTGCTCGGAAAGCGCCCCGGGGGTCAGTTCATTGTACCGCTCCATTTCACCCAGGCCCGGACACACGACCACATAATCGGCATCCATCTCCAGGAGGCGGGCATGGGCCTCATCCGTGGACGACTGGAAGATCTGGGTCACGCGCAGAATACCGTCTGTGTTCCTGTGATAGGGGCCAGCGAACACGCCATGGGGCGTCCGGAGCATGGCCGAAGTTCCCAGGTCTATCAGCGTAAAGACGTTTCCAGCCGGAAGGGACGCAATGCCCGTCCACGCTTCCGGCGCCCGGCACGCTTCGGCAAAGGAGCGGCCATCCTCGGTCGTGGGCCTGGCGTCCTGGGCCGGTGCAACTGTCGCGCCCAGCTGGGTCCAGAACACCGGTGACATTAGGAATGCCACAGCTGCAAATTGGAGGAGTAGAACCGGCCCGCGCGAGGCCCGCCAGCGCTCGAGACGTTCGGCGACGAGGTAACCGATTGCCAGCGATGCAAAGAGATGGGCGAACAACGATCCGCGGATCTGCCAGGCCGTCACCGCGCCTGCGAACGCGATCAGTATGCTGATCAGCGCCCAGGTAAATCTGCGCTCGGCGGGCGCAGTGGCCAGCAGGTAGAGCGAAGCCGCCAAGCCACCCACGATAAAACCCATATCGCCAATCCCGAGCGCCGGGTTATCGGCCATGACGCGGACGATATGCTTGGCTTCGCCAACCGCGCTCATCCAACTCACCATCACCGCTTCAGGGACATCGCCATAGGGTGACCCAAGGCATTGCGGCTGGGCCATGATCGCGACCGAAGCCGTCAGAACGCCCAGGGCCATCCCGGTGACCAGCCGCGGACGCCAGTGGGTGTGGGCCGATCCGAGGATCGCCGTGACCAGCAGACCGACCCCACCCGTGATCAACGCGATAAAGTGGAAAACGCCGAAAGCGTCGCAGACGAGCCGGTTCGCAAATGGCCCCGGGGCATCAAGGAAGAAGGCCAGGCTGCCACCGGCGACCAAGGCGGCGCCAAACGTCCCGAGGCGATGGCGTTCGGCGTCCCCGCGGACCACCCAAAGCAATCCAGCCGCAGCGATGAGGGCGGCGGCATAGGGCAAGCTCTCCATGGCAACACTGAGCATGGCAGCGATCGCGAGCCCTGCCACCGCTCCGGACAGTCGGGATGCCCGTGGATCCAGCAGCGCGGCCAGCGCGACGACCGTGAATGTGAGTTGCAGTCCATGGTGATCGATCCGGCCCGGCCAGAACTGGTAGACTGATTTTGACAGTACAAAGAACACCAGCGCCAGAACGGCACCGATTGTGCCGGCGCCCAGTCGCTTCATAATCACGATCATCGCGCCCATCGTCACCGCCAGAAGGGATAGGGGCCATGCCATGACCGCAACGTATTCAGCCTGCACCTGTCCAATGAAGGGTCGCAGACTGACAATCATGGCAGCCATGAAGAGATCGGGAATGCGCGACCAGTGCATCTCGCCACCTTCCGGCGTTAGAAAACGAGACTGGTCGACGTCATACCACCCCTGGCCGGCGACGAGGTCGCGCACCTGCAAAAGCCGCATCATGTCATCATTGCCCGGAAGAAGACCGGTCCAGATTTCGCCAGCCTTCGTCAGCAGCAAGACTAGTGTCAGCGCGATGAAAGCCGCTGCAGGGCGCCAATCGAAACCAGGTTGAGCCGTCATCACCCACATCTCCATCAGGTCGGTCTGCCGCCGGACAGTGCGCGACCACCAGCCCGTTGTTACGGGTCTTTTAATCCACCGCGAGTATGCCAGAGCAAAGTTACCGAAAGGCTGAGATCGCATGGGGATCGAGACAAACAGCTTCATGATCACACCCGAAGCGGACCTGACGCCCGGCCCCCGCCTCGCTGTGATCCTGCCCTGCTACAATGAGGCGGCGAGCATTGCCGATGTCATCAGCGCCTTCCAGGCGGCTGTTCCGCATGCGGACATCTATGTCTACGACAACAACTCCAAGGATGGGACCGCGGAACTGGCGCGGGCCGCCGGCGCGATCGTGCGAACCGAGCGGCGCCAGGGAAAGGGCCATGTGGTCCGCCGGATGTTTGCTGACATCGAAGCCGATATCTACGTCATGGCCGATGGCGACGGCACCTACGATGCCGCCATGGCCCCGACCCTGGTGGAACTGCTCCTGAAAAACCATGTAGACATGGTCGTCGGCACCCGCGCCGATGTGACAAAGGACGCGGGTCGAGATGGACACGCCTTTGGCAACCGCGTCTTCAATCTCATCTACCAGAGAATGTTCGGCAAGGACTTTACCGATATCTTCTCCGGCTACCGGGTATTCACCCGGCGGTTCGCCAAATCCTTCCCGGCGGTTTCGTCGGGCTTTGAAATCGAGACGGAAATGTCGGTCCACGCAAGCCAGCTTGGCCTGCCCGTGCTGGAACGACCCACAAAGTATGGTGTCCGGCAAGAAGGGTCGGAGTCGAAGCTACAGACCTTCAGGGACGGCTTCCGCATCCTGGGCATGTTTGCCCTGCTCGCCAAGGAGACCCGGCCGGCGGCCTTTTTCGGAACCATTGGCCTCGGTCTGATGGCAACCGCTTTCCTGCTGTCGGTTCCCCTCGTCTGGACCTACGCCCAGACCGGTGAGGTTCCCCGCTTCCCGACCGCGATCCTGTCGACGGGCATCGTCATCACCGGTGTGATCGCGGCGGTTTGCGGCCTGGTGCTCGATAGCCTCGCACGCGCACGGATCGAGCAGAAACGGCTGGTCTACCTGTCTTACCCTGCCCTTGGCGAGCGCTAACCGGCCGGCGTCTGCCGCACCGCATCGGCACTGACCAGCGCGCCGTCGTCAATGTACGGAAAGCGGAAAATCGTCACCGCTTGCAAACCGAAGGACTTCTTCGGCGTGTCATAATCGCCGATCAACACTTCATAATGCAGGTGGACAGGGATGCTGTAGCTGGCGCTGTTACCCATCATGCCGAGGGGCTGGCCAAAGGGGATATCAGCACCAACTTCGACACCGGGCTCAAAAGCCTGCAGGTGCGCATAGCGTGTGTGCACGCCCGCGCCATGGTCGATCACCACCTGGAAACCGTAATCGTCCCGGTATCCGGCCTCGAGGATCCTACCAGCCGCGGCGGCATGCACCATGCTCGGCGGCCTGGCCTGGAAATCCAGGCCCTTATGCTGGCGTCCCCTTCTTTGGCCGAAGCCGGAGCTGAAACACGCGCCATTGGTGGGCATCACCGCAAGGGGTACGGATCCTTCCGCCATCACGAACGGCCGGTAGCCGACGATGCCGAGTTCCCCGTCGGCCCGTGGGGCGTTGGATATCGTCATCCGCGGGCAGAGTTTGACGACGGGATCGGGCGTGAACAGCTGCGATACCGGCATCAGCGTGTTGCCCTCGTCGGTCGCCGCCAGGCCGGGTTCCGCAACGCTGGGTTCGGCGGGGACCGCACCGGACGACTGATCGGGCATTTGGGTTGGGCCCGCAGGCGCAGTTGCAGATGGCACAGCGGGTTCAGGCTCTGCAGCTGGCTGGAAGACGGGCCATGTCGAACACCCTGACAGCGCCGTGGTTGCGGCCGCCGCCGCCGTCACAGTGAAAATACGTCCCCTTGCCATGCTCACCCCTCCACTTCGCTTATCGCGCGAAGTCTAGTCAGGTGGAGACGCCCGGCGCAAGCGCGCGAGGCCCTTTTCTTCCGCCAGTCTGAAACGTGCGCGGCGTGGCGTCTGGGCGCGCCCTGCACATTTCGCTATAGGAGCGCATGATCCAACACCACCCTGCCCTGTTCCTTGACCGCGACGGTGTGATCAATGTCGATCGCGGCTATGTCAGCAAGGCCGAGGACTTCGTGTTCATTGACGGCGCCGCCGATTGCATCCGGACTTTCAGGGCGCGCGGCTGGTTCGTATTCGTCGTCACCAACCAGTCAGGAATAGCCCGCGGCTACTATACGGAGGCCGACATGTTCGCCCTCCACGACCACATGGAAACGGAACTCAAGGCGTGCGACGCCGTGATCGACCGGATCTACCATTGTCCCTATCATGTGGATGGTGAAATCGCGGCCTACCGCAAAGACAGCATAGACCGGAAACCCCGGCCGGGCATGCTGCTCCAGGCGATGGCCGACTTTCCGGTCAAGCGCGAAAACAGCTTCCTGATCGGCGACAAGGACACCGACATCCAGGCCGCCCATGCCGCTGGCGTCGGCGGCTTCCGCTTCACAGGCGGAAACCTCGCCACCTTCGCCGAATGGGCCCTCGCCGCCTTCGAGGACGGCGCGCGGTAGGCCTACGCTGCGTCAGGAAACTCCGGCGGGCTGGGCATGCGGTCCGCAGCGCCAGCCAACAGAAAGCCCCAGATCTTTGTGTTGAGTGCCTTGTCCGCTGCAGCACTGGAGCCTTCCAGCCGGGTCTGGAGCGCAATCAGGCGAGCGGCAAGCGCATTTCGGACCGCCGCCATGTCGGAGAGTTTCAGACTTTCCGCCACCTCGTCAGCAGGCTCTCCCCCAGCCTCCAGCAACGCTCTTAATCCTTCGATCTCCCGGTGCAGCCTGTCTGCAGCGCCATCCCAGCTTTCGCCAGCCATGATCGCCAGCAGCCCCCCCATGGTGGCATGGCCAGCGGCGTAGTGGCCCTCAAGGTGGGGGGCAACGCCCGTCACCATCTTTCGCCCGACCCGATCAAGGATCATTCCGATATCGCTCATGCTGAAAGCTCCACACCGAATTTCGGGGCCAGACGCGAAGCAATCGTCAACTCGTGGGCCGCATGGGTGAACCAGCCAGACCAGGCGAGGACGGGGTCATCGTTCTTGCCGCTGGCGAACGCCCTCGCTGAACTGATCCAGATCCCGATGGCCTTCACATGGGCAAAGATTGACCACCACTCGAAAGCAGCCGGATCGAAGGTGCAACCCGATGCGGTCTGCCAGGCGCCGATGGCATCGGGCCAGGGGAGGAAACCCGCCGCCCTTTCGAGGTCGCCACCGCTCCAGAACGGATCGGTCGCCCAGGCAAGGTCCTCGTAGGGGTCCCCGATATGGGCCATTTCCCAGTCGAGGATGGCGTTGATCCGCCCCGCCCCATCATGGAGGAAGTTCCCGGTGCGGTAGTCGCCATGGACAATCGAAAGCCGTTGAGCCGGTGGCGGTGGATTGGCTTCAAGATACCGGATGGCCGCTTCTGCAATCGGTTCGGGGCGCTGTTGCTTCGAGCGAATTTCGTTCGCCCAGTAAGCAAGCTCCCGCCGCCAGCAGTTCTCCGGTGTCGGCACGTCGATTTCCCGCGACAGGGGTGAGCCCTCAACCGGAACAGCGGCAATGGCCCCCATATGCGTGAAGAACTGCTCTCCGACCGTCTGCCTGTGGGGATCGATATCGTCCATGCGAGAGAAGTTCAGCGCCTGACCACCCTCGATCCGGCCCATCACGAAGAAAGGTGCGCCGAGCGGCCCTTCGGAGGTCTCAAGGAACATTGCCTCGGGAACCGGAATGCTCACCTCGGTCATGGACCGGATTGCGGCAAACTCGATCCGCCGTTCGGTGTCGATAAGGCTATCGGGCGGATCACGCCGAAAGATAAGCCCTTTCGCAACCCGCTCACCGGTCTGGGTAAAGGCAAGGTCGACGGAGTAGGTCTCCCGGCTTGCACCGCCATGGATCCGCGAGAGCTGGGTAACCGTCACATCACGAGCGCCTGCGAGCCTTGCCTCGCAGTATGCCGCAAACGCCTTTGCCAGGTCGGGGTCGTCAATCGGTCCGTTCATGCGTCAAGCACGTTGGTCCAGCCACTCGGGGCGTGGGGGCCGAGGAACAATTGCTCGAAACTGCCGATACCTTCATGGCGCTTGCCGGCCTCATCGGTGAGCACCGCACGCGAGATCGCCTGTATATGCAGATTGTCCGGCTGCTGCCAGTTCAGGTCCGCCGGTGTCAGCGTCTCACGCAAGATCGATAGCTGTTCGCCATGGTAGGCCCCGTGCCGGCGTTCGGGATGGCCATAGCCGATCCCCTTCATCATGAAGGTGTGCACCGGTTCCAGGTCGACCCCAAGTCCCCGGCCCTGTTTATCGGTGAAGACAAGCGAAGCGCGTTGGGCTCGCCGCGTTCCAGGCTCATACGTCACCTCCGCCCGGCAGGCTGCCATTTCGATATCCTCACCATGGGCGGACCCATCGGGCACGATCTTGGCGCGGGTATTCCAGGCTTCCCCTGCGCCATCGTCATTCACGTGGAAGTGGACGGACCGGTCGCCGAAGTTCAGCGGGGTCCAGATCCAGTAGAATTGCGGCATCTGGGCCGGGGTCAAGGGCTGGGGATCTGGCGCACCGATCGGACGGACCCCCCAGGAGCGGTCGCGCGTGCCCTGCCAGGTGGGGCCCCCGACCGTGATCGTCTCACCGTCGAGCGTCAAGGTGCCGGACCAATGCCCGTTCTGGGTCATCCGTGTACAATCGATCAGCATCCGCGGACCCTGGCGGTAGGTGAAACGCGGCTCCTCGATCGGAAAGGCCCGGCCAATGAACTCGAGATCGGCAGCGATTCCTTCGGTTTCGGCCAGTTTCAATCCAATGCGCGTCATCGGTTCCAGAACGCTGATCGACAGCCCACCCACCGTAGTGTCCATCCGTTCCATGCCGAGGGGCCGAGACACATGCACAGAATGCTGGACACCATCCTTCAGGATAGAGAACGCTCCATCCATCACATTGAGATGGGGGTAGACCCCGAAGGCGGCGGCGAAGAACACCGCGCCGTCGGCACTGTAGCCATTAAAGAAATAGCGGTCGTAGAAGTTCCTGTCCGAGCCTGAATAGGCAATCGGTTCGGGGGTCTGGTGAATTGGATATTCGTCACCGGCGCTGAGCATCATTGTCCTCCAATCGACGCCTCTTGTCGGGCGCATTTCCGATCAAGCGTTGCAAATCCGGGCCGTCGGATCAACGGGAAACGGCGTTACGAGAGCGGTGGACACACCGGGCTGGGCGCTTCCCGCAGATCGCGGTACTGGTCTTCCCACGCGCCCGAACGGTCCTGGGGCGAAAAACCGCTCGCGCGATAAAGCACCAGCCGGCGAACGATAGGACAGCCGCTACTCCGTTCGCCGAGCGCTATTTCGACAACGCCGATGCGCTCCATCTGCTCGAAATCCCCGCGGATCCTGGGACGGAAACCGGGCCTGTAACTTGCCACAAGCACCGTATCATCCAGCGTATCAGTGAGCAGTTGGGTCTCCGAAAAGCTCTTGATTCCGGGATTGCGCCGCCAGGCAATCAGCGGCGCCGGTAGTTGCTCTCGGCCATAATAATCGAGCCCATGCCAGACTTCACGCTCGTCGACCAGAATGGCGGTGGCCCCTATTTCGTCTGCCGCGGCGATGACCTGGCGCGCCGTGTCGTCCCACCCCCGCACCCGCTTCAAGGCGTTATCGACACCAAGTGATGCCGTGATGCCGGGCGGGCTGGCAAACAGCGTCATGGCCGAGACCATCAGAAGTCCGTGCAGTCCAAGCGCTGCGACAAGCAGTCCGACCGGTCGCCAGGAGACCGCTGCGCCGGCCGCGAGGATCCCTGCGGCAAAACCCAGGCCGACCAGGAGTTTCAGCGTCATGGAAATATCGGGCATCAACTGGGCTGCGATCGCAGTGACCCCGGCGATGACGAACCACAGGGTGCGGTTAGCGGACGCGCGGAGCAGCCAGGCTGCCACCAGCACACTCGCGGCGGGATAGGCTGTGGCCGCCCAGTTGGCGTGCGCCCGGGACAGTACGGCCTGGAAGCAGATGATGATCAGCACCGGCAAGATAAAACACAGGAGCCAACGGTCGCGCGCCGCCAAATATGGCCGCGCAGCGCGGGGAAAGACGAAAACGCCGCCGATGAGAGTCAGGAAACCGACGGGACCGAACACACCCATCTGGTCCGCCAGGAACTTTGGAAGGTGGTCGAGATTGAAGAGCGGACCGCCCAGGTTGGCATTGTCCACCGTGTGGCTGACGGTCTGGAATTCGTTTGAAAGATTCCATGCCAGGTGCGGCGTAACCACGACCAGTGCGATCAAGGCGACCACCACCCCCTTGCGCGAGAGAACCGCGCGCCGGGTTTCCAGGTCCATCAGCGTCGTCAGCGCAACTCCGATTATAAAGTACAGCGCGGCATACTTCGCGAGAAATGAAACACCGATCGCCGCGCCGAGTAGGAGAGGTGTCAGCCAACCGCCCTCATTTACCCGCAGGCGCCAATACTGCCACAGGGCGAAACTCCAGACCGGCAGCAGGACACCATCGGTCGAGATAACGGCGGAAGAGACGATCACACCGGGCATCAACGCGTAGCCCAAAGCGGCCAACGCACCGCAGAGCGGCCCGTACATGGCGCGACCGACCATGAACAATGCGCCAGCGGCCGCCGTATGAAGGATCGGCGCTGGCAACCTTATGGCCCACTCAGCGCTTCCGAAAACCAGTGTGCTGGCGCCAATCACCCATGCGACCAGCGGGGGTTTCGAATAATAGCCCCAGTCGAAGACGCGGCTCCAACGCCAGTACTGGGCCTCGTCGGCGTACAAATCGTAATCTGCGATGACGATCGCGCCCACGCGAAAGACCAGGAGCATGGCGAGCAAGGACAGTGTAACGATGGTTATCTTACGCTCATCAAAGCGTTTTTCGCCATCCATTTTACACTCCGGTATGCGACTGTGGTTCTTTTCACGGGCTACAGAATAAAGCCCTTGCGCTCCAGTAGAAATTACTGTTGTTGGCGGCTTCATTTCACTTGGGCCGGCAAAAAGGCCCCACAGATTGAAGGGGACAAGACTTGGATCGTTTTGCCACCTCGGACCGGACCGATATTCCGGAAAGCGAGTTCGAAGAATACCAGGTCGCAGCCGCGTCGGCTGAATTAGCTGACGCGGCGAACGAGACGGAACATGGCGGGGAAACCGCCGATGACCGTCTTGATTTTTTCATCCACCGTGATGGCCAAACCTATGCGGGAACCCACCTGATCGTGGACCTGTGGGACGCCCGGCGCCTTGATGATCCCGAACACATCGAGAGTTCGCTTATCAAGGCAGCAGAAGCAGCCGGCGCCACCGTTCTGAGTTCCGACTTCCATATCTTCACACCGAATAACGGCGTTTCCGGCGTGATCGTGTTGGCCGAAAGCCATATTTCGATCCACACATGGCCCGAGCGGAACTTCGCGGCGGTCGATGTCTTCATGTGCGGCGATGCCAAGCCGATGAACACCATTGCCCTGCTGAAGGCGGCATTCCATCCCGAGCGGATCGGTCTCCAGGAGATCAAGCGCGGACTACAAGTGTAAGAGCCGGCCACCCTTCATTGACCGAAAGCCCTGCCGAAAGGCGGGGCTTTTGTGTTCAATGGGCAACAGATGCGCCAAACGCGCCGCTCGTCATCAAACCTTCAACTCTCCGTTACCGAACTGTTACCAGCGACGCCTAGTTGCGCGATCTGAAGTGCAGGATTTCGCCGCACGCTTGCGGCAGGGGGTTCTGTACGTCTGTTCGTTCACTGAGGGGTTGAACCATGAACTACCTGAAGACGCTCGCCAGCGGCCTTGCCGCCTCCACGATCGCCATCACGGCCGGCCAATCGGCCCAGGCCCAGATCACGTCGTCCGATATTCGTGGCCGCGTGCTCGATGATGCCGGTAATGGTGTCAGTGGTGCAGCCGTTACCATTGTCCATGTACCAACAGGCACCACGTCAACGGCAACCTCCTCGCCGGGCGGAACATTCTTCGCATCGGGTCTTCGTGTGGGTGGCCCCTACGACATCACAATCTCTACGGCCGATGGCGCCAGCGAGCGCGAAAACATCTTCCTCCAGCCTTCATCCAACACGCTGACCTTCAACGTGGAAGATGTCCGCACATTGGAGACCATCATTGTCCGCGGCGAAGTCGGCACCGGTCTTGAGATCAATAACGGCATCGGTTCGGTGTTCACCAATGAGGACATCCTGAACCAGCCATCGGTCCAGCGCGACCTGATCGCCACACTCGTCCGGGACCCCCTGGCGGCATCCAGCGGCGAGGGGAACCTCTCGATCGCCGGCTCCAACCCACGCTTCAATGGCCTCGCCATTGACGGAGCCCTTCTCCAGGACGATTTCGGCCTGTCGAGCTCGACCTACCCAACCTCCCGGTCGCCGATCAACCTGGACGCCATCGAGAGCGCGTCGGTTGTCGCGTCCGACTATTCGGTCAAGGCCGCTGGCTTCACCGGTGGCCTCGTGAACGTGATCACCAAGTCGGGGACGAACGACTTTGAAGGTACAGCGTTTTATTACCGCCGCGACGAAGACTTCACCGGCAACACCGCCTTCGACACATTCAACGATGTACCGGCCTTCCTGGAAGAGGAATACGGTTTCACGCTGGGTGGCCCAATTATCGAAGACAAGCTCTTCTTCTTCGTATCCTATGACGAGTTCGAAACGGCCTCGGGCCGGAACTTCACCTCCGAGGACGAGATCGACGGCTTCCAGCCTGGCCTCTTCGACGCCCTCAACGACCTGATCATCCAGGGCACGGGCATCGATAGTGGCGGTCGGCCGACCTTGATCAATGTTCCCGAAACATCGGAACGTCTGCTTGCCAAGATCGACTGGAACATCAACCAGAACCACAGGGCATTCTTCTCCTACCAGTCGACCGAGGAAGACCAGCTCACCTCGATCTCCCAGACCGAGTTCCAGACCGCCTGGTACCAGGCCCCGCAAGAGCTGGAGGTCTACACCGCCCAGGTCAACAGCGACTGGACAGATCGGCTGTCCACGGAATTCCGGATCAACTTCAAGGATAACTTCCGCGGGCAAGACTGCGGCCTCCCGGGCACGGGCGAGTTGAGCATCAGGCTGTCTGAGGCCGATCTGGTCGGCACCAGCCTTGAAGGGCTCATCGACGATGGCGACGGCACCATTGACGAGCGGGACACGTTCTTCACCGCCGGTTGCGACCGGTTCCGCCATGCCAACGTTTTTGAGGATGAACGCCTGCAATTCTTCGGTGCAGCGAACTATGTGCTTGGCGATCACCTGATCACCTTCGGTGCCGAATACGAGGACTATGAGCTGTTCAACCTGTTCGTTGAACGCTCCAATGGCCGTTTCATTTTCGATACCGTCGATGATCTCGTGAACGGGAACGCGACCGTTTCCTACCGCAACGATATCACCAACGACGCCAATAATGCCGCGGCGGCCTGGTCCTACAACGTGTTCACCGCCTTCGCCCAGGACAGCTGGCAAATCCGGCCAGATTTCCGGCTCGATTATGGCGTTCGGTACCAGTACTACAGTCAGGACGACGCCCCCCAGGAATCGGCTGCTTTCGAGGAGACCTACGGCCGGAACTCGTCCAACAATCTCGACGGCCTGGACCTTTTCCTGCCGCGGGTCGGTTTCGAGTACACGCCGTTCGAGCGGACGCGCATCACGGGTGGTTTCGGTCTCTTCGCCGGGGCCGAGCCGAAGGTCTGGATTTCGAACGCCTTCCAACCCTTCGTTGGCTCGGCCGATGGCGAATTCACCAATGTGGACCCAACCACGGTTCCCCAGCAGCTGCTTGACGAGGTTGCCGCCTCCGATTTCTCCCAGCTCCTGCCAATTGATGTGATCGCCCCGGATTTCGAAATCCCATCCGATTGGAAAGCATCGATCAAGCTGGAGCAGGAGTTCGACCTCAACCTGCCCTTCATCGACTTGGGCAGCGACTATGTCTTCACCGCCCAGTACCTGCGTAGCGAGGTCAATGACGGCTACCTCTGGACCAACCTGGCCCAGACCGAGCTGGCTGAAACCGCCGCGCTGGGCGTCGCGCCGGATGGTCGCCCGATTTATGCGGACCTGCAGGACCTCGGCATTTCCAACGTGACCCAGCTGGGCAATTTCAGCGACGGTTCGTCGGATGTGTTCTCGGTCGCCCTGGCGAACGAGTATGACAATGGTGTCGGCTTCTTCATCTCCTACGCCAACCAGTCGGTGGAATCGGTCACGCCCGGTACGTCATCCCGCGGCATCTCGAATTTCCGCGCCATCGTCGACAGTGACCGTAACAATCCAAGCGCTGCCACCGGCGAGTTCGAAATCGAGCACGCCTTCAAGCTGAACCTGAGCTATGAGAAGGAGGTCTTCGGCGATCTCGAATCCCTGTTCACGCTCTTCGGCCAGGTCAATTCCGGAACGCCGTTCTCCTACACCTTCGATGTGGACGGCAACAACGCCCTCTTCGGACGCCCCGGCGATTTCGAAAACCCGTTCGACAATGACTTGCTGTATATCCCGACGATCTCGGGTGCGGGCTTCAATGATCCCTCGGTCGTGTTCAGTTCCGATTTCGACCAGACCGGCTTCCGCCAGTACATCAATGCGCGTGGCCTGACCGACGGCGCCATTTCCGAGCGGAACGGGGACAACAGCCCATGGTCCCAGCGCTGGGACTTCCAGTACCAGCAGGAACTGCCAATCCCGACCTTCTCGGGAACGCCGTTCGACGACCATAACCTGCGGTTCGTTGTCGACATCGAGAACATCGGCAACCTCCTCAATGACGAATGGGGCACCGACTTCAACGGACCGAGCAACTTCACGGCGAATATCGTCGAGGCGGATCTCGTTTCCGCGGCCGATGTTGCGGCAAACGGTGTCGATGGTGCAACGGCGCTCACCGGCGATGCTCCGCGGACGACCTGTCTGTCGGCCGGCGACTGTGTCTATCGCTACAACGACTTCGATGCGGACCCATCCGGCTTCGAAGATGATGCCAACTCGGTCTACACGATCCGTGTCGGTATCCGGTATCAGTTCTAGGCCTCGGGACAGGGCAAAAGGCAGGCAACGACGACTGCCTTTTGTTTCGTGCAGAATCCGATATATCTGCCCACGGCGGCATCGGATTGCTGCCGTGTTGTACGGGTAGAGTTGGTGGGCGGCCCGTGTGTTGGGCCGCCTACTTTTTTGGGTCAAAGGCCAGGCAGTGCCCTTCCCGAACGATCGATCGAGGAGCGGCTGGTGCCAACGCCCGGCGTGTGGCTATCTGTAGGCTGATGAAGACCGGTTTTCCCTTTGTCTGAGCGTCGAGCGGTGGTCTGGCCTGCGGAATGGGAGCCGCAATCCCATGTCTGGCTCGGCTGGCCACGACTGCCTGATGAATGGGGCGACCATTTCAACCCCGCCCGCCGCGAGATCGCAGCCCTGGCCGAGGTGATGGCAGCCCACACCCCTGTCCGCTTGGCTGTTGGCGATGATTACGCCAACAAAGTGGCCAAGGCCGCCCTGCCGTCATCCGTCGAACGGGTCCGTGTGCCGACCGGCGATGTCTGGCTCCGCGATACCGGCCCCGTTTTTGTCATGCGCCAAGGGGCACTGGAGGCCAATGTCTTCGCGTTCAACGGCTGGGGCGGAAAGTACACCATGGCAGGCGACACCGAGACCGCCGCGGCCATGGCCGAGGCGTCTGGTACGCGGCACCGGACGCACCCATTCATCCTTGAAGGCGGGGCCATCGACACCAATGGGCACGGCCAGGTGATCACGACGCGGCAATGCCTGTTGAACCCCAACCGGAACGGGTGGGACGAGCAAGCCGCTGAACAGGCCTTGCACGCGAGTGTCGGCGCCCGGCGGGTCCATTGGCTCGACCGGGGACTATCGGGTGACCATACCGATGGCCATGTCGATAACATCGCCCGCTTTATTGCACCGGATACCGTGATTTGCCAGGCCGCGACCGGACCCGACGACCCCCACGCCGCCCGGCTCGCGGAGATCGAAACAGCGCTGCGCGAGACGGGGCTGACCGTGGCAACCGTTCCCTCTCCCGGACGTGTCACGGGCACCGATGGCGAAGCGCTTCCTGCCAGCCACCTGAATTTCACCATCACGAATGGCGCTGTGATTGTTCCGGTATACGATGACGACACAGGCGCCGATGCCGTCGCTGTGCTGAAGCCGCTCTTTCCCGACCGCGAAGTCATCGCGCTCCCGGCCCGTGCTATTCTCTCTGGTGGTGGCGGCGCGTTCCATTGCATGACGTGTCACGTCCCCAAACTCTCAGTATCCGACCCCGGAGCGCCCGACCCTTGAGCCGACCTGTCTCGATTGCCATCGTCCAGTTTGCACCCGGAGCCCGCCAGGGGTCCCCGCTCGACGAGGCTGAAACCCTTATTCGAAATGCTGCTCGCCAGGGGGCAGAGATCGTCCTTTTACCAGAGCTTTTTGCAGGCCCCTACTTCTGCAAAACCCAGGTCGAAAGCCATTTCGACCTGGCCATGCCATGGGCCGATCATCCGCTGACGAAACGGTTTGCCGCCCTCGCCGAAGAGGTGGGCGTGGTCCTGCCATTGTCGCTTTTCGAGCGCGACGGACCTCACTTCTACAATTCTGTTGTCATGGTCGACGCTGACGGCACGCCTCTGGGCGTTTACCGCAAGTCCCACATCCCTGACGGGCCGGGCTACCAGGAAAAGTTCTACTTCCGGCCCGGCAATACGGGTTTCAAGGTGTGGGCAACCCGGAAAGGCCGTATCGGGGTGGGCATCTGCTGGGACCAGTGGTTTCCTGAAGCTGCCCGCGCAATGGCTCTCAAGGGCGCAGAGATGCTGCTCTATCCCACAGCGATCGGCGCTGAACCCCAGGACGCAGGCCTCGACACGGCGGCCCGCTGGCGGCGGGCAATGGTCGGCCACGCTGTGTCCAACACCCTTCCCGTGGCCACGGCAAACCGCGTTGGCGATGAAGACGGACAGGTCTTCTACGGCACCAGTTTCGTCGCGGGCCCAGACGGCGATATTCTCACCGACCTCGACCGCACCGAAACCGGCGTGGCGCTGGCTACCGTCGATCTTGATGCAATCGCCACAGAGCGGGCGGCCTGGGGATTTTTCCGCGACCGCCGCCCCGACCTGTACGGCCCGTTAACCGAGCCATGACCGCATGAAGGCGGCGGCACACCGGCCTGCGTCGATAGGGTAGAGCGTTTCCGACATTGGCCGCACCGCGTCAGCGGGCAAGGTCCGCCGGCACGCTAGCCGACTTTCCGGTCGTGGCCGTCCCAGTAGGGTTTGCGCAGGTCCTTTCGGAGAATCTTGCCGGAAGGATTACGGGGCAGGGCCTCGACAAAATCCACCGATTTCGGCGCCTTGTAACCGGCGATCCGCTCCTTGGCGAAAGCGATGATCGACTCCGCTGTCGGGGATGTGCCCGGCTTAGGCACAATGATCGCCTTCACCGCTTCGCCCCACTGTTCGCTCGGGATCCCGATAACGGCCACATCCGCCACGTCGGGATGGCTGAAGAGGGCGTTTTCGACCTCGGCCGGATAAACATTTTCCGCTCCGGAAACGATCATGTCCTTCACCCGGTCGTAGATGAACAGGAAACCGTCATCATCGAAATAACCCGCATCGCCGGTATGGAAAAAACCGTTGCGAATGGCGTCTTCCGTCGCCTCTGGACGGTTCCAGTAGCCCTTCATCACGAAGTCGCCCTGGATCACGATCTCTCCCACCTGTCCGGTCTCGACCTCATCCCCATCATCGTCCACGCATTTGATGATGGCGCTGGGGTAGGGCACCCCGCATGAGCGCAGCTTGCTCCAGGCCGGATCATGGGCTTCGGGTGGCAGGTAGGTTCCGCCGGCGGTCGTTTCAGTCAGCCCGTAGACCTGGGTGAATTTCGCTCCCATCAGATCCATCGCATTGATCACCAGGTCCTCCGCGATGGGCGACGCGCCATAGGTCACATTCTGCAGGGATGACCAATCGATTTCCTTCGCCTTGGGATGCTGGGTCAGCATCAGGATAACGGCCGGCACCCAGACCGTATGCACGATCTTCTTCTCTTCGATCAGTTCAAGGATTTGCGTCGGATCGACCTCGCGAACAACAACGCATGGAACCCCCTGGGCTGCTGCAAGCAAACCGACATTCACGCCCGCCACATGGAAAAGCGGCATGACGTTCATGACCGTTTCGCCCGGGCCGTACTGGGCCCAGCCGAGATCGGTGGCTTGACCGAAAAAGGCCGTATAGTTGGCGTCGGTCAACTGGACGCCCTTTTGCAGGCCGGTGGTGCCGGATGTGTAGAGCTGGATAACGTCCGCGTCGGGATCGACCGGTCGCATGGCATCCACCGCGCTCTGGCTACCGCGCCATTGCTCGTAGGACCGCCATTCAGGGTGCTCACCCTCCACTGCGATGATGGTCTTCAGGTCGGGGCAGTTCGCCGCCACGCTCGCGGCAACGTCATAGAAATCAGCCATCACGAAAAGGACCGAGACCCTGGCATCGGTCAGGATGAACTCGATTTCGGGCGCGGCGAGCCGGTTGTTGATCCCACACATCGCCATTCCGGCCTTCATGCAACCAAAGGCAATTTCATAGTAGACGTCCATGTTCTTGCCGAGCCAGCCGATCCGGTCCTGGACGGCCGCACCCTCCGCGACCAGCCCGTTGGAGACTTGGGAGGCGCGCGCGTCCAGCGCTGCAAAACTCGTTTCCCGCCCCTCGAACCAGAGTGCCACTTCGCTGCCGCGGTCTCGGGCCTGCACACGGGTAATGTCCGCCATATGACGAATGGCATTGCGATCGAACATGGGCATCCTCCAACGCTACGAAATGCTACCGGCGACCGGTGCCGCCCCGTGGTGATTTCTCTGCGATGACACTTATGCAAAGTGGCCTTGTGGTCTACACCTGCCACCACAATTAGCGGCAACTTTCAAACCCACCGCGACACGACACCCGAGGAGGCCTCCATGACCGGATTTTCCACCCGCGCGATCCACGCCGGCGCCCAGCCTGACCCCGTCACCGGCTCCCGCGCCCAGCCGATCCACCAGACCACCAGCTTCGTTTTCAAGGATGCCGACCACGCGGCAAACCTCTTCGCGCTTCAGGAGTTTGGCGACATCTACTCACGGATCGGCAACCCTACCGTCTCCGCCCTCGAGGCCCGGGTGGCCGACCTCGAAGGCGGAACCATGGCCGTTGGTGTTGCGTCGGGCCACGCTGCTCAGCTCCTCGCCATGCACGTTTTGATGGGCCCCGGCACCAATGTGGTGGCTGCAAAACAGCTTTATGGCGGCTCGATCAACCAACTCAACCACGCCATCACCAAGTTTGGCTGGTCAGTGAAATGGGCCGATATCGACGACATTGCGAGCTTCGATGCCGCCATCGACGAAAACACCCGCATGGTCTTCTCCGAAAGCCTGGCCAATCCCGGCGGCCTCGTCACCGACATGGCGAAACTCGCCGATATCGCTCACAATCACGGCCTGCCCTACGTGGTCGACAACACCATGGCCTCCCCATATCTCTGCCGCCCGCTGGAGCATGGCGCCGATATCATTGTTCAAAGTCTCACCAAGTTCATCGGCGGGCACGGCAACTCGATTGGCGGCATGATCATTGATGGCGGACGGTTTGACTGGAAAGCCCGGGCGGCCAGGTTCCCCACGCTGACCGAACCCCTGCCCTTCTACAACGACATGGTCCTGGCTGACGCGTTCGGCGCCTTGCCCATGGGCCCCGACGGCGCACCGATCGACGTTGCGTTCGCCATCGCGGCACGCGCCTACGCCCTTCGCGACCTCGGCCCGGCCCTATCGCCCTTCAACGCCTTCATGATCCTGACCGGCTGCGAGACTCTCCCCCTTCGCATGGACAAACATTGCAGCAACGCCCTCGCCGTCGCTGAATGGCTGAAGGATCACCCAAAAGTGTCATGGGTTCGCTATGCCGGGCTGGCCGAAGACCCCCACCACGCCCTCGCCAGCACCTACCTGCCCCGCGGCGCCGGTGCCGTCTTCACATTCGGGCTGAGCGGCGGCTATGATGCGGGCAAGGCGCTTGTCTCGGGAACCAGCCTCTTCAGCCATCTTGCCAATATCGGCGATACACGCTCGCTGATCATTCATCCGGCCTCGACCACCCACAGCCAGCTCACCGATGCCCAGAAGACCGCCGCTGGCGCGGCCCCGGACACGGTGAGACTATCGGTCGGCATCGAGGATCCCGCCGACATTATCGCCGACCTCGATCAGGCCCTGGCCGCGATCTGATGTCCGAATGAAGATCGGAGGAGGGCGGACGCTCTCGGCCCTCCCCTTTCTCCCGGCCTCCTCCCATTGCCTGCGCGCTGAAATCGGCGATGATTGCAGGCAATAACCAGCCCAGGAGGAAACCAGATGGAACTCGTTCACGAATGCACCTTCAACGCGACGCTCTCGCCGCCAGTCCCCGTGGGCGCGGGGCCGATCGGAACGCGCATGATCTACACCGTCACCGGAGGCGAGGTCACCGGCGATCGCATCCGGGGCAAACTGCTCAGCGGCGGCGAATGGGCCCTGATCGGACCCGACGGCTTCCTCAGGGTCGATGTGCGTGCCCAGATCGAAACCCACGACAACGCTTTCCTATATGTCCAGTATACCGGACTCCTCGAAATGAACGACGCCTTCATGGGCGCGGCGGAAAGCGGTGGCGGAACGGAGTTTGGTGACCAGTATTTTTACACCAATCCGCGCATCGAGACCGGCGACGAACGCTACGGTTGGGTCAACACGACGTTCTTCGTTGGCGAAGGCCGAGCCCTTGCCGGTGGCGGCGTCGAATACCGAATCTGGCGACCGGCATAGGGTAGACGGCTGATGCAGGCGCCACGGTTGCTCGGCTCGCCGAGGCAGGCCTACACTGCAATAAACTATTTACGCCCAAGCAATGGAGCCATGATTGCGACCGCAAACCTTTGACGTCCAACCCCTTTTTGCAACACCCCTCGTACGGGCAGATCTGTCCGCGGCGATCACACGCGAACAGATTGAATATGTGAAGAGCCTAAAAATGATCCGAAACAGGGACAACCTGATTTCGGAAGACCTCTATATCTTTCGCCATCCTGAGCTTCAGGCAATCAAAGATGCCGTCGACGCGGCGCTGACTCGCTATGCCAAAGACGTAATGGGCATCGAACAGGATCTGGTGGTGACGCAATCGTGGTCACTGATGAATCCGCCAGGGATCGGAATGCATTCGCATTCCCACTCGAATTCCATGGTGTCAGGTTCACTTTACTATCATTCTCTGCCTGATCCCGTATCTCGCGTCTTCTTTGACCGAAACGCCATGTACCAGCGGATAGAGTTGCTGCCCGTTTCTGACCGCCGAAATATCTTCAACACGAACATCAACGTGATCCAACCCAGAGAGGGCGAGGTTCTGCTGTTCCCGTCGGAGATCAATCATATGATCGAGGCGAACGGGGCGAGCGAGCCCCGTAGAGCGATCGCCTTTAACGCCTTTATAAAGGGTACAATCGGCGATTATCGCGACGTGTCGCAGCTAACTGTCTAACTTCCTGGCCGCCGGGCTGCGAGGGCCCGGAGCTTGCATTCGGCGAAGGAGAGAGTGCAGCCCCGGCACACGCTGGACGTGGCAGGTGAGGGGGGCTACACCGCACTGCAAAATTGCTGTCAGACGTGTTGAGAGGAAAAGACATGGCCGTTCGCGTTGCAATCAATGGATTTGGCCGGATCGGCCGCCTCGTGCTCCGCTCCATCATCGAGCATGACCGCCACGATATCGAGGTTGTCTCAATCAACGACCTCGGCCCCGTCGAGACGAACGCCCACCTCCTCCAGTACGATTCCGTGCACGGAAAACTGCCCCATGAGGTAAAGGTCGACGGCGACACGATCACGGTCGGCGAACGCAGCTTCAAGTGCACCGCCGTCCGCGACCCGAAAGAACTGCCCCACGGTGAAATGGACGTCGATATCGCCCTTGAATGCACAGGCATCTTTACCGCCAAGGAGGCCGCGTCCGCACACCTGGAAGCCGGCGCCAAGCGGGTCCTCGTCTCTGCGCCGGCATCAGGCGCAGACAAGACCATTGTCTATGGCGTGAACCACACCTCACTGACAGCCGACGACAGGGTCGTCTCGAACGCATCCTGCACCACGAACTGCCTTTCGCCCGTGGCAAAGGTTCTGAACGATACTGTCGGGATCGAGCGCGGCTACATGACCACGGTTCACGCCTATACGGGCGACCAGCCGACCCTCGACCGGATGCACAAGGACCTTTACCGGGGCCGGGCCGCTGCCAGTTCCATGATCCCCACCTCGACCGGTGCCGCCAAGGCGGTCGGGCTCGTGCTGCCAGAGCTCGCCGGAAAGCTGGACGGCTCAGCGGTGCGTGTGCCAACGCCGAACGTTTCCATGATCGACCTCGTCTTCGACGCCGGCAAGGCAACCACCGAGGACGAGATCAACGCAGCCATCATGGCCGCGGCCGATGGCCCGATGAAAGGTGTGCTGGAATATGTGACGGCCCCCCTGGTGAGTGCCGACTTCAACCACAATCCCGCCTCCTCCACCTTCGCGATCGACCAGACAAAGGTGACCGACGGCACCATGGTGCGTGTGCTAAGCTGGTACGACAATGAATGGGGCTTTGCGACCCGCATGTCCGATACGGCGGTCTACATGGGCGGCTTGATCTAAGGACGCTTCACCGATGGCGGCGTGTCTCGCAAGCGCGTCGCCAATAGGCTAGACTGCCGCCATGGACGGAAACCAAATCGCCTACAGCCTCGATGCCGATGGCCGCCGCTATTTCACCAATGCCGATCTCGCGCAGATGGTGGAACAGGGCCTGATCGATCCCGAAGACCGCTGGGAACTCATCCGGGGGGAATGGTTCGACATGCCAAGTGAAGGTTTCGCGCACATGACGGTGCGGACACGGCTCAATATGCTGTTCAGCGCCAAACTGGGCTGGGATGGGCCATCCATGGTCAACTCCGAAGGCAGCTTCTTCTTCTCCAACGACACCGAACTCAGGCCCGATCTCGCCATCTACCGTGCCGATGTCGGCACCAACGAGATGAGCGGCACGGACCTGTTCCTCATCGCCGAGGTGATGAAGTCATCCCACCGCCGCGACGCACAGCTCAAGCGCCCCATCTATGCCGAGGTCGGCGTGCCCGAGCTCTGGCTCGTCGACCTCGACACCGCCACCATCACGGTCTGCCGGGACCCGAAAGACGGCGCTTACCTGACCACGACCACCCACAGCGCCGACGCCGAGATCAGCGCCCTCGCCTTCCCAGACATCAAGATCTCCCTGGCCATGCTCCAGGAGCCGACGCAACCCTGACACGGGCACGCCCACCGAAGCGGGCCGACCCATGCCAGAAAGGTAGAAATCATGACCGACTTCAAACGCATCGAAGACGCAGGTGACCTGACGGGCAAGACGGCCCTGGTTCGGGTCGATTTCAACGTGCCCATGGACGCTGGGCGGGTCACCGATGACACCCGGCTCCGCGCTGCGGTTGAAACCGTCCAGACCCTGCGCACCCAGGGCGCCAGGGTCGCGCTCCTGGCTCATTTTGGCCGCCCCAAGGGCGAGCGGGTGGCGGAGATGAGCCTCGCGCCCATTGCCCTGCCATTTGCCGAGGTGCTCGGCTCGAACGTGGCCTTCGTGGCCGACTGCAAGGGCGAGCATGCCGCCACCGCCATCGCCGACCTGCCCCCCGCCGGCGTGATCCTGCTTGAAAATACACGCTTCTACGCCGGAGAAGAGCAGAACGACCCTGCCCTCGCCGACGACATCGCAGCGCTCGGCGACCTTTACGTCAACGATGCCTTTTCCGCGGCCCACCGCGCCCACGTCTCCACCGTTGGCCTTGCCGAGCGGCTGCCAGCTTATGCCGGCAAGTCCATGGAACGGGAACTTGATGCCCTCGACATGGCGCTCTCCAAGCCCGTCCGGCCTGTCATGGCGGTTGTTGGCGGGGCAAAGGTCTCCTCCAAGATCGATCTCCTGAAAAATCTCGTCTCGCGCGTGGACGCCCTGGCAATTGGCGGCGGCATGGCGAACACCTTCCTCGCCGCACGCGGCTATCCTGTCGGCAAGTCCCTTTGCGAGCATGATCTCACCGACACCGCCAAACAGATCGAAGCCAACGCCAAGGCAGCCGGCTGCGATATCCTGCTGCCGATGGACCTGGTTGTTGCGAAGGATTTTGCGGCGAACGCGCCAAACCGCGTATGCGGGCTCGATGAAGTGGCCGATAATGAGATGATCCTCGATGCAGGCCCGCAATCGGTGGGCATTCTCGCGGTCGCCATGGACACTGCAAGGACCGTGGTCTGGAACGGCCCGCTTGGCGCGTTCGAGCTGACGCCCTTCGACAAGGCAACCGTTGCGGCCGCCCAGGCTGCTGCCGCCCGCGCCAAGGCTGGCAAGCTGACCGCCGTTGCTGGCGGAGGCGACACCGTGGCCGCGCTCAACCATGCCGGCGTCGCCGAAGATTTCACCTTTGTCAGTACCGCTGGCGGTGCGTTTCTTGAATGGATGGAAGGCAAGGCCCTTCCGGGCGTGGACGCGCTCAGGGCATAACAGCAAACACACGCGAAACTCACTGGGGAGTGTAAGACATGCAGAACGCGCAGATGGCCGAACAGGCCGCCAAGAAAGACGGTTTCATCGCAGCGCTCGACCAGTCGGGCGGCTCAACGCCGAAGGCGCTTCGCCTTTATGGTGTCGAGGAAGGATCCTGGGCCGATGACGCCGAGATGTTCGGCCTCATCCACCAGATGCGGGCACGGATCGTGAAATCCCCCGCCTTCACCGGTGACAAGGTCATGGGAGCCATCCTCTTCGAACGCACCATGGATGGGGACATCGACGGAACACCGACAGCAAAGTACCTGTGGGAAAACCGCGGCGTTGTCCCCTTCCTGAAGGTCGACAAGGGCCTGGCCGACGAGGCCAACGGCGTCCAGTTGATGAAACCCATGCCAGAGCTGGACGCGCTCTGCGCACGGGCCGTCGATAACGGTATTTTCGGGACCAAGATGCGCTCAAACATCAATGCTGCAAACCCCGACGGTATTGCCGCCATTGTCGCGCAGCAATTCGAGGTCGGTGACCAGATCCTCGGCCATGGCCTGATGCCAATCCTCGAACCCGAGGTGAATATCACAATCGCCGACAAGGCCACGGCCGAAGATCTGCTACGCGACGAAATCCTCAAGCATCTCGACGCGATGCCCGACGACAAGCAGGTGATGCTGAAACTGTCGATCCCCACCAAGGCCAACCAGTACAAACCCCTCATCGACCACCCCCGGGTGATGCGCGTGGTGGCTCTGTCGGGCGGCTACTCCCGTGATGAGGCGAACGCAAAGCTGGCCCAGAATGCCGGCATGATCGCCAGCTTCTCCCGCGCGCTGACCCAAGGCCTCTCAGCCCAACAGGGCGATGACGCGTTCAACACGACGCTCGCAACCGCCATCGACGCAATCTACGAAGCATCACGGGCTGGCTAAATCCCGCTGCAACGCTCGGTCCATTCGGCGACCCCTATGGTCGCACCGTCAACCGCTCAGGCTTGCGCCGACCACGTCACCATTGACGCGCTTTATCCGCGGGCGCACCCTCCCCTTATATGGGAGACCGGAGCCATGGCTGACACAGAGACACAGGCGCTGGACCAGCGCGCAGCACACGTCATTCCGAACGGGATGTACGGCCACCAATCGGTGGCGAACATGCCGCCGGGAACACCACAGTTCTTCGAACGGGCAGACGGCGCTTACCTCTGGGACGGGAGCGGCCAGCGCTATATCGATTTCATGTGCGGCTATGGCCCCCAACTGCTGGGATATCACCAGCCCGATATTGACCGCGCCTATACCGAACAGATGAAGCGGATCGATACAGCCACTGCCCCCTCATCGATTATGGTGGACCTCGCCGAAACCTTCACCGCCATGGTAAGCCATGCCGACTGGGCGATCTTCTGCAAGAACGGCACGGACGCGACGACGATGGCGCTGATGACGGCGCGGGCCCATCGCGGGCGCAGCAAGATCCTCGTCGCCACGGGCGCATACCATGGCGCGGCCCCCTGGTGCACACCCATGCCTGCTGGCACGACCACCGGCGACCGCGCCGACCTCATTCCGTATACATACAATGACGTCGGAAGCCTCGACGCCGCCGTGGACCAGGCCGGCGCAGACCTCGCCGGCATCTTCGCCTCGCCCTTCAAGCACGATGTCCTGATCGACCAGGAGCTGCCCGATCCCGCCTACGCCGCCCGCGCCCGTGCGCTATGCGATGGAGCCGACGCGCTGCTGATCGTTGACGATGTCAGGGCAGGCTTTCGCATCGCCCGCGACTGCAGCTGGTCGACAATCGGGGTGGCGCCGGACCTTTCGAGTTGGGGCAAGGCAATCGCCAACGGACACCCGATCTCGGCGCTGCTTGGCAATGGCCGGGCGAAGGAGGCTGCCGGGAAACTCTATGTCACCGGCTCGTTCTGGTTCTCGGCCGCAGCAATGGCGGCCAGTCTGGCCACGCTGAAACTGATCCGCGAAACCGATTACCTCGAACACACCGTCGCCCTGGGACATCGCTTGCGCGATGGGCTGGCGGCGGCGGCAAACGAAACCGGCCAATCGCTGAGCCAGACCGGTCCGGTCCAGATGCCGCTGATCATGGCGTTGGACGAGGCGGGCAGCCGCGACATGGAAAAGGGCTTCGCCTTCTGCGCCGGAATGATCGCCCGCGGCGTCTACTTTCACCCCTGGCACAACATGTTCATCAGCGCCGCAATGACAGAGGCGGACATCGATCTTGCCGTTGATACGGCACGCGATGTCCTTGGCGATCTGGCTTGAGTTGCACCGGCAATGCTTGAAATGCGCCCCTCCTGCGAATGTTGCGAGGCCGAACTTCCGCCCGATCAACGAGGCGCCATGGTGTGTTCATTTGAATGCACGTTCTGCACGCCTTGCGCCGAGGATATCCTGAACGGCGTCTGCCCCAATTGCGGCGGCGAATTCTCGGAGCGACCCACCCGAACCGGCGCCGCGCTGGCCAGGTTCCCGGCCTCCACCAGACGCGTTGTCAAAGAACACGGCTGCCCCTAACCCAACCGCCATGACCGACCGCGCACGCTGCCGTCTTTACCTGATCACTCCGCCGCGGATCGAACAGCTTGCTGCATTCGTTGACCAGTTCCGCGCGGCACTGGATGGCGGCGACGTGGCTGCACTCCAGCTAAGGCTGAAGGCGGGAGAGACGATCGACGAGGACGCAACCAAGCGGGTGGCAAACGCGGTGATGGCCCTGGCACAGTCCCGGGATGTGGCCATCTTCATCAATGACAGCCCCATGCTCGCGGCCTCGCTCGGCGCCGATGGCGTCCATGTGGGCTGGGACGACACGCCCATTTCCGAGGCTCGGCGGATCGTCGGCCCCGACATGATCGTTGGCGCCACGGCGAAAAACTCATACCATGTCGCCATGGAGGCGGGAGAAGCCGGCGCCGACTATGTCGCCTTCGGCGCCTACTTCCCGACCCGCACGAAAGCTGGGACGGTGGTGGCCGAGACCTCATTGCTCTCTGACTGGCAAGCCATGACGGAACTGCCATGCGTCGCAATCGGTGGCATTACACCGGAAAATGGTGGGGCGCTTGTCGAGGCGGGCGCAGACTTCCTGGCCGTCAGCGGTGCCGTTTGGTCCCATCCCGAAGGCCCTGGCGCCGCGGTGACCGCGTTCAATACGCTGTTCGACCGCTTCGCCCGGGGCGATTAGAGCGTGTCTGACACTGGCGGCCGATACTTGCGCTTCAACGCACGGGCCTGCCCTCGAACACCGACCACCCCACCGCACTGGTAAACGCTTCGATCGCAGCAGCACCGGCCAGCGATGTCCCCGCCCCGTTCAGCGCTGGAGACCACGCGGCCACGACGCCGCGCCCCGGCGCCACGGCCAAGATCCCACCGCCCACACCGCTCTTGCCGGGCAGTCCGACCCGGTACGCGAACTCACCCGAATTATCATAGTGCCCACATGTCATCATCACGGCATTCAGGCGCCGGCAGCGCTCGGCTGATACAATCTGGTCCCCCGATGGGATGTCCCGCCCATCATTGGCGAGGAACGCCGCCGCCTGGACCAGTTGGCGGCAAGACAGCGACAGCGCGCATTGGTGGAAATACACCTCAAGCACGGTTTCAACCGGATGCTGAAGGTTACCGAAGGCCGCCATGAAATGCGCCAGACTGCGGTTCCGGGCCCCCGTCT
Source organism: Pseudomonadota bacterium (assembly GCA_038522375.1). Lineage (GTDB taxonomy): Bacteria > Pseudomonadota > Alphaproteobacteria > Caulobacterales > Hyphomonadaceae > UBA5336. The sequence goes on along the minus strand of JBCBKE010000039.1, from coordinate 2,116 downwards.
CCGATTCCGAGCGCGCCACCGACCGATCGATACTCGCGCCATCGTCGCTGCACCGATCCCGCATGAAGGCCAGGATATCGGCGACGGTTGCCTCGGCGCTGGCAGCGCCGATGAGCCGGTCCGTGACGATGATCGCGCCCGCATTCACAAACGGGTTGCGTGGGATGCCCTGCTCGGCCTCAAGCTGGACGATGGAGTTGAAGGCCGTACCCGACGGCTCGCGGCCAACGCCCGACCAAAGCGCGTCGCCAACCCGCTCCAGGACCATGGCCAGCGTAAAGACCTTGGACACAGACTGGATCGAGAACGGTGTTTGCGCATCGCCAGCGTAGAAGACCTCCCCCTCCACTGTGGCCACCGCAAGGCCCAGCTGGTCAGGGTCCACCGCCGCTAGCGCTGGGATGTAGTCCGCCACCTTGCCTCCATGGCAGAGCGGCCTTGCGCCGGCGACGGCGGCATCGACGGCGGACTGGTAATCGGCGGTCATCGCACTGGGGGAAAGCCGCCGGCCTTTCTGAGGCTTGAGGCGATGGCATGACCCAGCACACCCTCCAGCCAGCGGGCGGTGTCGATAAGCCCCGCAAGGTCCAGCCCCGTATCATAGCCGGCACGCTCCAGCATGTAGACCACGTCCTCGGTGGCCACATTCCCCGTCGCCGCTGGCGCAAACGGGCAACCGCCGATGCCGCCGCAACTGGCATCGATCACATCGATCCCAGCCTCCACCGCAGCAAACACATTCGCCAGCCCTGCCCCGCGCGTGTCATGGAAATGCATACGGAGGGACACATCGGGTGCCTCCATCCGCACGCGCTCGATCCGCTCACGGACATCCCAGGGGGTAGCCACGCCGATCGTGTCACCCAGGGCAAGCTCCCAGATGCCGGCGATCTGCGCCCTGGCAGCGAGATTGCCAACCACACCCACATCCACATCCCCGTCATAGGGATCGCCGAACGCCACCGAAATGGTCGCCGACAAGGGAATCCCGGCCTCATGCACAAGGGGGGCGCAGGCCGCCAACGTGTCGGCGCTTTCCGCCGGGCTCATGCCCTGGTTGCGCCGGCCGAAGCCTTCGCCAGCCACAAGCACGAAGTTGATCTCGTCAGCCCCCGCATCAATGGCGCGCCGGACGCCTTTCTCATTGAGCGCAAGGGCGATGTGTTTGGTCGGTGCGGACCGGTCGAGCCCAGCGAAAACCTGGGCACTATCGGCCATTTTCGGCACCGCCCGGGGCGAAACGAACGAACCGCTCTCCATACGGACGACACCGCACGCGGTCAGCCGTGCGATCAACGCCAGCTTCTGGTCAGTGGTCAGATCGGCGGGATCGTTCTGCAGCCCATCGCGCGGGCCAACTTCAACGATGGTGATGGGTCTGGACATCGCCCCTTTCTACGCGTCATTCAAAGCCATGACCAGTTCCCCGACAGAGCCCTCCTCCCCACCCCTCGCCGGCCTCCGTGTTCTCGAACTGGGCCAACTCATCGCCGGTCCGTTCTGCGGTCAGTTGCTTGCTGACTTCGGGGCCGATGTGATCAAGGTCGAAGCGCCCGACCGACCAGATCCGGCCCGGGACTGGGGCGCTGCAAAGAAAGACGGCCACAGTCTCTTCTGGCCCATTATCGGGCGGGGCAAGCGGTCGCTGACGCTCAACCTGCGCGTGGCCGAGGGCCAAGCCATCCTGAAGCAACTGGCGGAAACCGCCGACGTGCTGATCGAGAACTTCCGCCCTGGCACACTGGAGAAATGGGGGCTTGGCCCCACGACGCTGCACGCGCTCAACCCCCGCCTCGTGATCGTGCGGGTATCGGGCTATGGGCAGACCGGACCGGAAAGCCCCAAGGCCGGCTATGCCAGTGTCGGCGAGGCGAAGGGCGGCCTGCGATACCTGATCGGCGAGCCAGACCGGTTGCCGGCCCGCGCCGGCGTTTCCCTCGGCGATACCATGACCGGCACATTCGCCGCGCTCGGTGCCATGATGGCGCTGCATGCGCGCGAACGAACCGGGCAGGGACAAGTGGTCGATGCGGCCATCTATGAAAGCGTAATGGCCTTCATGGAGGCACTGATCCCCGAATACGCCCTCGCGGGACACACCCGGGAACGCAAGGAC
>JBCBKE010000038.1:0-29639 GCA_038522375.1 Pseudomonadota bacterium | reverse complement strand
GAATCGTCTTGCCGCGGAAGTCAGCCAGGCTGATCTGCGCGCCCGTCGCGTCGGTGAAAGGCGCATCCGAGGCGGGTGTGCCGGCCTGGGAAAAGTCGAGCCCGGCGAGATCGTCCACGGCAAACCGTTCGAGCCTGCTCGCCGACTGGGGGCCGCCCGCCGCGCTGATCAGTGCGTAGACAACAGCGCCAAGAGCGATCACAAGCAGGGCGGTGTAGACAAGGCGCATGGGTCAAGCTCCGGCGCAGGGACGACGACTGGAGGCGATATGGCGAACCCAGCCGGCAAAGGCCAGCAAATGTGGGGCGGGCGGTTCGCCGCGGGTCCGGCCGATATCATGGAGGCCATCAATGCCTCGATCGATGTGGACCAGCGGATGGCCGAGCAGGACATTGCCGGTTCCCGGGCCCATGCGGACATGCTGGCGGAGATGGAGATCATCTCCAGGGCCGACAATGACGCCATCCAGGCTGGGCTGGACCAGGTGCTGACCGAGATCAGGGACGGGACATTTCCGTTCGATCGGGCACTTGAAGACATCCACATGAACATCGAGGCGCGGCTGAAGGCAATCATCGGTGATCCTGCGGGACGGTTGCATACGGCCCGGTCGCGGAACGACCAGGTCGTGACCGACTTCCGGCTCTGGACCCGCGGCGCCCTTGGCGAAGTCTCGGCGCGGCTGACGGGGTTGCAGGTCATCCTGGTCAGGCGGGCGGGCGAGCATGCCGAAACGGTGATGCCCGGCTTCACCCACCTCCAGACCGCCCAGCCCGTGACGCTCGGCCACCACCTGCTGGCCTATGTGGAAATGTTCGAGCGCGACAAGCGCCGCATGCTCGATTGCGCGCGGGGCCTCAACGAATCGCCGCTCGGTGCCGCTGCGCTGGCCGGAACCGGCTTTCCCATCGACCGGGAAATGACGGCCGAGGCGCTGGGCTTCTCCCGGCCCCTGGCCAACAGCCTCGATGCGGTATCGGCCCGTGACTTTGCGCTGGAAGCGCTGGCAGCCCTGTCGATTACAGCGACGCACCTCTCACGCCTGGCCGAGGAAATCGTGCTGTGGACATCGGCGCAGTTCGGATTTGCAACACTGTCGGACGCCTGGTCCACGGGGTCTTCGATCATGCCGCAAAAACGCAATCCCGACGCGGCAGAACTCATCCGGGCCAAGGCCAGCCAGGTCACCAGCGGCTTTGTGTCCCTGCAGGGGGCGGTGAAAGCGCTGCCGCTGGCCTATGCCAAGGATCTGCAGGACGACAAGCAAACCATGTTTGCCGCCTTCGATACCGTAGACCTGTGCCTGCGCGCCATGGCGGGCATGGTGGAAACCATCGCTTTCCATCCCGATGCCATGGCGTCGGCGGCCAGGTTCGGTTTCTCGACGGCGACCGACCTGGCGGACTGGCTGGTGCGGGCACTCGGCATGCCGTTTCGGGAGGCACACCACGTCACCGGCGCCCTGGTCGCGAAGGCAGAGGCAATGGGTTGTGATCTGTCGGACTTGTCATTGGACGCCATGCGCGAAATCGCGCCAGACATCACCGAGGATGTGTTCTCGGTGCTGACCGTGGACCAATCGGTCGCGAGCCGTACATCCTATGGCGGAACGGCCCCTGTTCGCGTGCGCGAACAAGTGGCACACTGGTACATGATGTTTGGAATGGAGAGCTGAACGATGACCCGTTTCCCGCCCGTCTCTCGCCCGTCCGCTGCGGTCGGTGCGATCGTCTTCGCCGCTGCGCTTTCGGGATGCGGCCTGACCGGCGACTTGCAGCGCCCTGAACCGCTGATCGGCAATCCCGAGGGTAGCGGCACGTCAGGCCTGCCCGACCGCGGTATTGAGCGAGGATTGCCTGAGACCCTGGCGAATGACGTTCCCGAGGACGAGGAGGCTGACGCCCTCCCCAACGCCGAGGATGAACTCCTTGGCGGCCCGAGTGGAGGCTAGGCTTGATCGAAAACCGCCGCCGGCACCGGTATGCCATTGTCCTTGGGGCAATTCTGGCAATCGTTGGATGCGCCGGCACAGTCGCGCCGGATATTCGCGCGCAGCCATCCTACGGCTATGACCTTCCTGTGGTGTCGGCTGTCGCGGTCGTGGGCCTTGATGAGCCGTCCGAGCCAATCCTGAACGCGGAAGGTGGCGAGGTGCCGAAAGGTGTTTTCACGCCGCCTGTCGCCGCGAATGGCCTCGCCGATCCGGCCGATCCGGGGGCGTCTTAAACGCGATGCACCATTTCGACTACAAGCAGGGACGGCTCCACTGCGAGGCCGTGGATCTTACCGAGATCGCTGACCGGGTTGGAACGCCCTGTTACGTCTATTCAACAGCCACGCTGACGCGGCACGTGCGGGTGATTGCCGAGGCGTTCCAGGATGTTCCGTGCCTGTTGGCGTTTTCCGTAAAGGCGAACGGCAACCTTGGCGTGCTGGCGACGCTGGCGCGGGCCGGATGCGGCGCGGACGTTGTTTCTGGTGGTGAACTCCAGCGGGCCATGAGAGCCGGGATCGCTGCCTCGAGGATCGTGTTTTCAGGTGTCGGGAAAACGCCGGATGAGATGAAGCTGGCGCTGCGATCGGGCATCCATCAGTTCAACGTTGAGAGCGCGGCGGAACTCGACGCGCTGAACGGGGTCGCGATGGAGCTGGGCTTGGAGGCGCCGATTGCCCTGCGGGTGAACCCCGACGTGTTAGCAGGCGGGCATCCGAACATCTCTACGGGTAAATCGGGCGACAAGTTCGGCGTGCCATGGAGCGATGCGGAGGCGCTGTTCCTGCACGCCCACACCTTGCCGGGTATCTCCGTCAAGGGCGTGGACGTTCATATCGGCTCCCAGATCGATGCCTTGGCGCCGATGCGGGCCGCGTTCGAGAAAACCATGGCCCTGGCCAGGCGGCTGATCGGTCTTGGCGTCCCGATCGAACGGGTTGATCTCGGCGGAGGGCTCGCGATCCCCTACACGGCCGGCGATGCGCCCGCTTCGCCGGCCGATTATGCGGCCATGGTGCGCGAGGTGATCGGCGACCTGCCTGTGGAAGTCATCCTGGAGCCGGGACGGGTGATCGCGGGCAATGCCGGGGTCCTGCTGACCGAAACGTTGTATCTGAAGGACGCGCCTGACCGAACCTTCCTGATCGTTGATGCGGGGATGAACGATCTGATGCGGCCAGCCCTGTACCGGGCGCACCATGAGGTCCGCCCGCTGGTTGCGCCCGATACCGAGGCCGCCGGCGACCATCGCTATGACATTGTCGGCCCAATCTGCGAGTCGACCGACAAGTTTGCCGAAGCTCGCGAGATGCCCCAGGTGAGAGCCGGCGACAGATTGGCCTTTATGTCAGCGGGGGCTTACGGCGCCGTCTTGTCGTCGCAATATAATGCGAGGCCCCTGGTGGCCGAAGTGCTGGTCGATGGCGATGCATACCATGTGGTGCGCCGTCGGCCCAGCTTCGAAGAGATGATCCAACTGGAGCAGGTGCCCGATTGGCTGACTTGAGAACCATTCCCGGCGTCAAGGGGCGTATTCGCCAGACACGCGCCCGGCTCCTGCGGCTTGCAGCGCTTGAGGCAGCCGGATTTGCGCTGTTGTTTCTCGCAATCTATGCGGTTTTTGCTGTCCTGGGCGGGTTGGAGCGTTTGCCGGTCGTCTGGCAGGCGGGACTGTCCCTGGCGTTTCTGGGCGGGTTGGCTGTGCTGGGTGTTCGGGCCTGGCGCAGGTTTCGTGTCCCTGCCGAGGGCGATGCGGTTGTGGCGCTGGATGCCCAGTCCGATCTCCGTCCGCTGAGCTCGCTGGCCGATCGCCCGGTGACTGCCGATCCCGGGTCCCGTGGTCTTTGGGACGCGCACGCCGCGCGGCTGGCCGAGGCCGCTGCCGACCTCAGGACACCGCGATTCCGAGACCGGTGGCGGGCGGTGGATCCGTTTTATCTCCGGTTTGGCGCACCGCTCGTGCTCGGCGCGGCCATCGCGGTGACCTGGAACCAGGCGCCGTCGCGGCTGCAGCAGGCCTTTGCACCGGATCTGGGTGCATTGCTGGGGGCGCAGAACCTCAGGGTGGAAGCTTGGATCACGCCGCCGGCCTATTCCGGGCGGGCCCCGCTTTTCCTCGATGCCGATACTTCGAGCGTTCGCGTGCCTGCGGGGTCGGAGGTCACGCTCCGCGCGTTTGGCCGGTCCGCGCCGCGGCTGCGAGTCGATTCGGGCACCGGGCGGGCCGATCGTCGCTTCCAGGCGATGCCGGACGGGGCGTTCGAGGCGACGGCTGTCATTGAAGCCGATAGCGATATCAGTGTGCGGTGGTGGGGTGAGCGGGCCGGCTGGTCGATCCTCGCTTCGCCCGACGATGCACCGGCGGCCCGGTTCGTCGAAACACCGACGGTAACACCCCAGGACCGGACGGCCTTTTCCTGGGAGGCGAGCGATGATTATGGCGTCGATGCCCTGTTCCTCGTGCTCCGGCCCCAGCGGCCCCATGCTGCGGCCCCCGACGAAGAAGCGCGCATTCCCGTGCCACTTCCGGGGATCGGGGAGCGCGAGATCGGCGAGGATACGGAACTGGACCTGACCCGCCACAAATGGGCGGGGCTCGATGTCCGTGCACGCCTGGTTGCCGTGGATGGCGCCGGGCAGGAGGGGGCGAGCGATGCGGTCGATATCGTGCTGCCCGAAAAACTGTTCCTGCAACCCCTGGCGAAGGCGGCGCAGGAGATCAGGGTGACGGTCCTTCGCGACCCTGGCGCCTATGATGAGATGGCCACCAGCACGGACGCCCTGCGGCCCGGTGCGATCAATGTGTCGGCGACACAGCGGCTGGAAATGGCCCCCGAGGGGGTCAAGACTGCTGCGATTATGCTCGATGCGATCACCTATGAAGCGCCCCGTTACTTCGATGATCCCAGCGTCTATTTTGGCTTGCGCACGGCGCGGGGGATACTGGCTTCCGCGCCGGACAAAGCGGAAGCGGACAGTGTCGATCCGTTGCTGTGGGCCGTGGCGATGAAGGCCGAATATGGCAGTGCAGCCGATGCGCTTCGGGCCCTGATGGCGGCGAAGAAGGCCCTTGAGCAGGCCCTCCGCAATGGCGCCTCCGAGGACCAGATCCGCCGGCTGATGGAGGCGTTCCGCGAGGCGGCGAACAATTACGTCGCTGCGAAGATGGCCGAAGCGATCGCCAATGGTATGCCGGACGCGCCCATGACTGAGGATGGTGAAGCATCTGGCGGCCAGGGCATGGGCAGCAACGACTTCGAAGACATGCTGAACGCGCTGGAGGACCTGGCCGAGACCGGCGCTTCCGACCAGGCGCGACAACTGCTCTCTGATATCACCAACATGTTGGAGAACCTCGAATTCCAGCAGGGCGGGTCTGGCGGCGAAGGCGGGTGGCCTGGCATGCCGGGCCAGTCGGCCGACGGCGAGACAGGTGAGGACGCGCCTGAGGAGGAGCAAGAACTCACCGGCGCGCTCGAACGCCTGTCAGAGCTGTTGCGGGAGCAGCGGGAGCTGAACGACGACACCCTGGAGGCAGAGCGCGACGAGCTCGACCAACGCCAATTGGGCCAGGGCCCGGACGGGGGAACGCCATCGCCGGGTGAGCCGGGCGCCGAGCCCGGAGCAAGCAGCCTGGCCGAGCGGCAGGATGAATTGGGATCATTGGCAGACCGCTTTGCCGAGGCGCTGGAAAACGGCGAGTTGGGCGCAGCTGGCGAGCCGGGCGAAGCGGGAGAGGGCGGCGGCCCGGAGCCGGGCGGCGAAGAGGCCTTTGCCGATTTTGACGGTCTGGGCGATCAGGCCGAAGATACGCTTGGGCGTATCGCGCGCACCCAGCGCCGGGCGGCCGATGCGTTGGCCGATGGCGATCTCGGCCGGGCGCGGCGCCTCCAGGATTCGGCGACGCGGGCCTTGCGCGATCTGTCTTCGGAGCTGGCTGGCGCGCTTGATGAACTTGTCGAGGCGCGCGAGGGAGATGGCAGCGAAGCCGAGAACACTGACCCGTTCGGCAACCCAGTGGGCGGGGTCAACGATGGCGACAACGTTGCGATTCCCGAGGAAGCGGACCGTCAGCGCGCCAAGGATATTCTCGACGAATTGCGACGGCGCTATGACCGTGCCGAGGATGAAGGCGAGCGCGAATACCTCCAGCGCCTGCTCGACCGGTTCTGATATTTGCCGCCGTGCGCGCTTTACCTTGCCGTTGGTGACGGTTAAGCCCCACCCCATATCTTGGCTGGCGCCGATGGATGCGCCGGCAATCCGGAGACCCTATGGCAAAAGAAGAACTCATCGAGTTTAATGGGACTGTTGTGGAACTGCTTCCCAACGCAACCTTCCGCGTGAAGCTGGAGAATGATCACGAGATCATCGCCCATACTGCGGGGAAGATGCGGAAGAACCGCATTCGGGTGCTCACGGGCGACAAGGTGCTGGTCGAGATGACCCCCTATGACCTCACCAAGGGTCGTATCACGTACCGTTTCAAATAGCGCCGATCGCACGCGGGTGATCGGGGCCATGGGGAGCAAACCGCCTCTGATCCTGGCGAGTGCCAGTCCGCGCCGACGCGACCTTCTCAAACAAATCAGCATCGTGCCGGATGCGATCCGGCCCGCCGATATCGATGAGACACCGGGCGATGGAGAGTTGCCGCGGCCCCATGCCGTGCGTCTCGCACGGGAAAAGGTGGCGGCGATCGAGGAGGCCGGCGCCTTTATCCTTGCCGCCGACACCGTGGTGGGAATTGGGCGCCGCATCCTGCCCAAGACCCTGGATGTGAGGGCCGCCGAAAAGTGCCTCAGGCTGATGTCCGGCCGCGCCCACCGGGTCTACACTGGCGTCGCGCTGGGCACACCGGAGGGAGACGTGCTGACCCGGCTTGTTGAAACGCGGGTGCAGATGAAACGGCTGACGGATGCTGAAATCTGTGCCTACCTGGCCAGCGGAGAATGGGATGGCAAGGCCGGCGGCTATGGCATCCAGGGCTATGCGGGGGCCTTTGTCCGCTCACTGAACGGCAGTTACACGGGTGTTGTCGGATTGCCGCTGTTCGAGACGCGGCAATTGCTGGTGGGGGCTGGGTATCTCGGTGCCGAACCCTGACATGTTGCCGATCGGTTATCGCAACCTGGTCCTGTCCCGGTTGCGGGCTTCTTCCAGCATCGAAACGGACCAGGTGCCGCGACTGGTTGCAAAAGCGGTCTGGTAGAAAGGGGCGGCACATTCATCGAGTTCGAAGGTTTCAACGGCAATCGGCTTGTTGCCGCCCTCGAATGCCCGGTAGGCAACCGTGACGGTGTACCGGTATTGCCGTCCGGTGCGGTACAAGGCCCGGCGGTAGGCGGCGTCTTCCTGCCAGCGGGTCCAGTGGAAATTGGAGTTGAAGCGAATATGCGGGTCGGCCGCCCTGAGGGCTGTTACATTCGGATAGCTGATCCGGGGTTGCGCGTCAGTGCTGGTCGGGGCCGTGTCTGACAATGCCGGCTCCAACTGGTTGGCGATCAGCATTTCGAGGGCCGCGCCAACGATCTCGTCATCGGACAGGATGCGTTCATTGACCGGGCATACCCTGGGATCGCTCCCGCCGATCGGGTCACCCCCCACGAAATAGGCAACGGCAATGGCGATGACGGACAGGGCCATCACCAAAACACTCACTATGACCGTCATGTCCTTCAAGTCTGACGTGCTCCAGGTTGCGTGGGCGGGCGATCATGGGTCAGACAGTGTCCTCCCAACTCCGGCTCAAACGGTTCGCCGCATTTATGATGCCTACCATGGAATAGGTTTGCGGGAAGTTTCCCCAAAGTTCTCCAGTTGCCGTATCGACGTCTTCGGAGAGCAGGCCCAGGCGGGTGCGATGGGCGAGGACTTCTTCGAAGATGGCGCGGGCATCGCCGGTTCGACCGATCCGGGCGAGGGCATCGATGTGCCAGAAGGTGCAAGCTGTGAAGGCCGTTTTCGGCGCGCCGAAATCATCGGCGATGCGGTAGCGGTAGACATGGTGTCCTTCGCGCAACTCCTCGTCGACCCGGTCAACGGTTGCGATGTAGCGGGGGTCCATGGGGTCGATGAAGCCGATCTCTGCCATGAGCAGGACAGAGGCATCGAGGGCTTCGCCGCCAAAGGCACCGGTGAAGGCCTGGCGCGTGTCGTTCCAGGCCTCGCGGAGGATAACGTTGCGGATTTCGTCGGCCCGCGCGGCCCAGTGCTCTGCCCGTTCGGGACGGCCAAGCTCTGTTGCGATACGTCCTAGCCGGTCGCAGGCGGCCCAGCACATCATTGCCGACGAGGTGTGGACGCTGGCCCGGCCGCGATACTCCCAAATGCCTGCATCGGGGGTGTTGTAGACAGCATAGGCCCGGTTGCCGACCTGCTCGAAGTGTTCGAACTCCAGCGGGCCGGCCTTGTTGAACAGCCGGTCGTCGAAAAAGGCCTGGGCCGCGCCGAGAACCACGTGGCCGTAGACATCGTGTTGAACGTGCTCGGCGGCCTGGTTGCCGAACCGGACCGGCGCGTGGCCGCGATAGCCTGGCAGATGGCCTGGAATGGCTTCGGTCAGGTCTGTTTCGAGGGCGACGCCGAAGACGGGCTGGATATGACCGCCCTTGGTCATGGCAACCGTGTTGCGGAGGTAGCCCAGGTAGCGCTCGAGGGTGCCGACCGCGGAGAGGCGGTTGAGGGCGGTGACGGTGAAATAGGCATCGCGCAGCCAGCAGAACCGGTAGTCCCAATTCCGCTCCGAACCCTCGTGTTCGGGGACAGAGGTGGTGAGGGCGGCGACAATCCCGCCGGTTTCCTCATACACGCAGAGCTTGAGGGTGATGGCAGCGCGGATGACGGCGGCTTGCCATTCGGGCGGTGTGGCCAGCCGGCGGGACCAGTCGGACCATTGGGCCAGGGTCCTGCGGCGCCAGTCCTGGCTGATCTCGTCGACCCTGTCGGAAAGGGACTCATCGGGGCCGAGCACGAAACAGACCGGGCCGTCGAGGACGAATTCCCGACCGTCGAGGACGTAGGAGACTGGCGCGTCGGTCGTCACGCGGAAGCCGGCATCGTCATCTGGAAACTTGATGTGGGATACGCCTCGCCTGGCCGGTATCGGACGGGCGCCGCAGTCCGTTTCTGCTGCCAGGTGTACGGTAACGCGCGGCATGCCCCGCAAGGGCTCGACAATGCGGACGACGGATGCGGGCCGGAACATGCGGCCCATCTGGGTGAAGCGGGGCGCGAAATCGGTAATCTTGATCGCGGAGCCGTCCTCGGCCTCGACGATGGTTTCGATGATCGCCGTGTTGCGGATATATTGCTGTTCGGTCTTCTTGCGGCCGGCCAGATCGACGGCGAACCGGCCCTTGCCGCCCAGAAGGGCATTGAACACCGGCTCGCCATCGAGGCGCGGCAGGCACAGCCAGACCAGCGCCCCCATGTCATCGACCAGGGCCGCAACCGTGCCATTGCCGATGATCCCAAGTTCCAGATTGCTCAATCGATGGCCCCTTTCAGCCAGGCCCAGACAGTGTCTGGTGCGGTGAGATAATGCGGCGCGACGGTTTCGCCGGGGCCGACCTTGATGGCGGTCCCGCCGGCGCGGATGGCCGCCGCCATGGCGTCTTCATCGGTTGTGTCGTCACCGACCATGATCGGGCGCCGACCGATGAAGGGAGGGCGCGCCATCAGGCTTTCGAGGGCGCGGCCCTTGTGCGCGTCTGCGGGCTTGGCCTCCATCACCATCTTTCCCTGCTGCAGAGCGTAGCCGTCAACATGCGCGAGCAGGCGGGCCAGGGCATCTTCGAGCGCGCCGGCCGCGTCGGGTGACGCCCGGTAGTGGATGGCGATGACCGGCCCCTTGGACTCTGCCCAGGTTCCGGGGAAGTCCCTCGTGATACGCTCGACGTCTGCCAGGAGCGTTCCCGGTGCTGTCTGTGGCGATTGGGGCGGGGCTTCGCCGGGGGCAACGATGTCAACGCCGTGGCCACCGGCCCGCCAGATCTCCACCGGTAGTCGTTCGCTTAAATCGCGAATATCGCGTCCACTGATAGCGGCGAGCGCGCCATCCAATTGTTCTGCCAAGGCGAGCAATGTGTCGGCGCCACCTACTGGCAGTGCAACGGAATGGGGATCATCCTGGATCGGGGCGAGCGTGCCGTCAAAATCGAGGAAGAGCGCATCGGTTGCGCGTATATGGGGAAAATTCTCAGAATTAGACATTGTCGTCTCTCTTGACCGAGTCGGCCCGTAACCGGCAAGCCCCCCGGGAAGCAATCAGGATGCCGAGGCGGCGTTGAGATCGTCGAGAAACCGGGTCCGCCACCAGGTCACGTCCTGCTCGACCACCACATCGCGCTGGTCGCGCCAACGTTCCTGGCGTTCTTCGAGCGGCATGGTGAGCGCCTGGTAGATGGTCTCGGCCAGCCTGTGGGTGTCGTAGGGGTTCACGATCAGCGCGGCCTTCATCTGCTCGGCGGCGCCGGCAAATTCGGACAGGATCAACACGCCGGGATCTGCTTCGTCCTGGGCCATGACATACTCCTTGGCCACCAGGTTCATACCGTCCCTGAGCGGGGTTACGAGAGCCACCCGTGCAAGCTGGAACAATCCCGCGAGGGCTTCCCGGCCATAGGAGCGCGCAAGATAGCGCAGGGGTAGCCAGTCCAGGTCGCCATAATCGCCATTGATCCGGCCCGAGAGTTGGTCGAGCTGTTCGCGTAGGTCACGATAGGCGTCCACCTTGCTGCGTGATGGCGGTGCAATCTGGGTCACCGAGACCTTGCCGTGAAGTTCGGGGTAGGTGTCGAAGAGTTGCCCAACGGCCTCGAAACGCTCCGGCAGGCCTTTCGAGTAGTCCATGCGGTCGACGCCAATGACGCAGAGTCTGTCGCCCAGGAAGCGGCTTATGCTGCGCGCGGCGGCTTTCGCCTCGGGGCTGTCCTTGGCCTCCAGGAAGCCCTTCGCATCAATACCTATCGGATAGGTGCCGACCCTGACGCGATTGCCGAAGGCTTCGATCGTTCCGTCATCGCCCTCTGTCCCCTTGCAGTCTTCGACCAGGTAACGGGCAAAATTGGAGCGGTCCTTCTCGGATTGAAAACCGATGACCGAATAGGCGCTCATGGCGCGGGCGATCCATTGGTGCTCGGGCAGGGCACGGAAGATTTCCGGTGGCGGAAAAGGGATGTGCAGGAAAAACCCGACCCGGCCATCCCACCCCGCACGCCGCAGGCAATCGCCCATCAGGAGGAAGTGGTAGTCGTGGACCCAGATCGTGTCATCGGGCTGGACCCGGTCTGCCACATGGCTTGCGATCCGCTGGTTGACGGCGGCATAGGTCTGGAAAGCGGCGCCATCGAAGGTGGCAAGGTCAATCCGGTAGTGGAAGACAGGCCAGAGGACGTTGTTGGCGTAGTCGAGATAGTAGCCCTGGTGTTCGTCATGGGTGAGGTCGGTGAGCACAAACTCGACACCATCATCGCGAAACACCTCCACGCCGCGGGGTGTCTCGTCCACCAGTTCTCCACTCCAGCCAACCCAGGTACCGCCGGTCTGCTTCAGCGATTCCCAGACAGCGACCGCAAGGCCACCGGCGCGGGCCGTGGGGTCAGCGGCGGTGCGGTTGGATACTGCAATCAGTCTACCCATGGTGCCGGTCTCCTCACTCGCGCCGTGCCATTCACTGCGCTGATCTGATCTTCCACCCGTTAACGCAGACTGGGCGCGGATCACCCACTGGCGATGACGGCGCAGGCGACGCGGGGGCCGGCGCCGCCGATAGGCTGGCTGAAATGGTCGTCGGGATTGGCGTGGATGATGAGGGCCGTGCCATCGGTATCCCTGAGGTCGTTGACCGTCACGGCTGGGGAAAACGTCTGGTAGCCGGCTGTGCCATCGATGTGGACAAAGATGTTGGGGAGGTCGCCGATTTCCGGGCCAGTGGGATTCATGAGTCCATGGCCGTCCGGGATCATCCCGAGATGACCGCCAGAGCGTTTGAATTCGCCCACGTCGGAACAGTCGCCGACCTGGTGGAGGTGAATACCGTGCCAGCCAGGGGAGATCGTACCCGCCGTCAGCGTTGCCGTCAGCATCATACCCTTCGGGCCATGCTGAACGATGACCTCGCCGATTTCACTGCCATCCACACCGATAATGGTTCCACCGCCGACCTCGCTGACGAAATCGCTGGCGGCAAGGCCATCTTCCAGGATCGGGGCATCAGCGAACGCGGATCCGAGAGGGGCAGTTTCGCAAGCTGCCACTGTGGCGAGTGCTGCAGAGAGGGTAAGGGCTCGGACCATGGACGGCTCCCATTGGTGTTAGACAAGTATAACGGGCCTTGGATTGCTGAAGGAGGTAGCACATGTCGACAACCTCGCAACGGGCCGATCGGTTCCTTGTCGAAGCCGGCCTGTTCGAGAGCCGGACCGCAGCGCGCGCGGCGATCGATGCCGGCCTTGTGCGGGCTGACGGCGTCTTGGTGACCCGTGCGTCCCAGAAGATCGCGCCCGGGACTAGGATCGATGCCGCGCCGGCCCATCCCTATGTCTCCCGGGGCGGGTTGAAACTCGCCCATGCCCTCGATGTCTTCGGGGTCGCGGTCGAGGGTCGGGCATGCCTGGACCTCGGTGCGTCCACCGGTGGGTTCACCGACGTTCTTCTGAGGCGAGGCGCGGTGCATGTGACCGCGGTTGATGTGGGCACTGGACAGCTCCACGGCCGCTTGCGCGCAGACGGTCGGGTAAGGAGCCTGGAGCAGACCGATGTCCGCAGCCTGGCCGCCGATCAGATGCTTCACGCGCCAGATCTTGTTGTCGGGGACCTGAGTTTCATTGCGCTGGAAAAAGCGCTGGCCGTGCCGCTTGGCATGGCATCGCCTGACGCCGACCTTGTCTTGCTTTTCAAGCCGCAGTTCCAGGTGGGGAAGGCCCATGTCGGCAAGGGCGGGCTGGTTACCGATACCGGAGCGGTTGCGCGCTCGGTATCGGCTTTCACAGCGTGGATGGCCGATCAGGGCTGGACGATCCTTGCCTGGGCCGAGAGCCCCATTCTGGGCGGCGATGGCAACTCGGAACGTCTGCTCCATGCCCGCCGCCGGTCCTGAGCGACGTTTGCGTCAGGCGCCAACACGCTCGATGATGATGGCCGGAGCCATGCCGCCAGCGGCACACATGGTGACCAGGCCGTACTTTCCGCCGGAGCGTTCGAGTTCATCGAGGGCGGTACCCACCAGGATCGATCCGGTGGCGCCGATGGGGTGACCGAGCGCCATGGCGCCGCCATTGATGTTGACCTTGTCGCGGGGCAGGTCGAGGTCGCGGATGAATTTTTCGGCGACCACGGCAAAGGCCTCGTTGATCTCCCAGACGTCGATGTCGTCCGGCGTCAGGCCGGCTTTTTCCAGGACTTTCCTGGCGGCGGGGACGGGGGCATTCAGCATCAGGGTAGGGCAGTCGCCCACATTGGCGGTGGCGACGATCCGCGCCCGCGGCCTGAGACCGTTTTTCTCGGCATAGGCCTTGGACGCCAACAGGACCGCGCCGGCGCCATCGACCACGCCGGAGGAATTGCCAGCGTGGTGGACATGTTCGATCCTGAGGTCGGGGTACTTGGCGTTGATCAGGCCGCGATAGGTTGTGCCGGCCTCGTCGAGGGGGAAATCTGCCATGGCCGCGAAGGCGGGCTTGAGGTTGGCAAGGCCTTCAAGGGTTGTTTGCGGGCGGGGAAATTCCTCCCGGTCCAGCGCCAGGCTGCCGTCTTCCTTGTGGACCGCAACGAGGGCCTTGTCGAAGCGGCCCTCCTCGATGGCGCGGGCCGCCCGTACCTGGCTTTCCACGGCCA
The DNA here is from genome assembly GCA_038522375.1 of Pseudomonadota bacterium. Lineage (GTDB taxonomy): Bacteria > Pseudomonadota > Alphaproteobacteria > Caulobacterales > Hyphomonadaceae > UBA5336. The sequence continues at coordinate 15,808 of JBCBKE010000038.1, read as the reverse complement.
GCTCTTCTGTCGCCTGGCGGCTGATGCCCTCCATGGAGGCGATCGCGTCGCCGCAGACGCCCTGGTGGGACTGGGGATGGGCCGCCCGCAGGCGCATGTTGCCATTGTCCATCATCGGCGGTTTGGAGGGGTCGGCCGTGGACGCCGTGTAGGACATCATCTCGGTTCCGCCGGCGATCACCAGGTCTTCCATGCCGGACATCACCTGGGCAGCCGCCAGGCTCACGGTCGTGATGCCGGAGCCGCAGAACCGATCGAGGGTGACGCCCGAAGCCTTGACGTCGTAGCCAGCGTCCAGTGCCGCCATCCGGCCCAGGTCACCGCCCTGCTTGCCGCGCTGGGAAGAGGTGCCCCAGATGATATCATCGACATCGGCGGTATTGATGTCATTCCGGTCTGCCACGGCCCGCAGCACGGTCGCAGCGAGGTGTTGGGGGTGGCAGTCTGCAAGCGCGCCCTTGCCGACTTTCCCAATGCCTCTGGGTGTGCGGCAGGCGTCGATGATGAATGCGTCGGGCATGGGGGTCCTCCAGGGTGTCGTGTCTTGTTGATCGGAGAAGTGTTTCAATGATTGCCCTAGGGCAAGTCAACTCCTGGGTGGACAGGCGACGCGAGCGTGGTTGTGGCGCCGGTCGCCATGGCTGAGCGGCGCCGGTGCTGGCTCGAATTGATGGCATCGGTGCATGGAAACATCGGTTTGCCGGATTCGCAGTCGAAACTCTGGCGGTCGAATTGATCGCGGACCGCTTTTCCGGCATAGCGTAGGGGTAAATAAAGGGTTGCCGATCGCAAGCAGAAGCGCGCGGCAGGCAAACCGTATAAATATCAGTGGTATGAGCGTTGCCACAATCCGGATGGCGCTTTCTGAGTGGGTAGGGTGTTATGCTGAAGTCGCTTTTGATCGTTACCGTTCGGGCTGTTCGCGGCAGTTCAGCAGGCAAGGCCGTGGCAGTGGTATCCCTGCTTGGCGCGGCTTACGGCGCCAGCCAGATCGCATCGCTGATTTCAGAACGGACGAACCAGACGACAATGCTGGCGAGCGTGGACGAGGCTGAGCCTGCGCCTGATGCCGAACCGGTTGGTCCCGCCGGACCCTGGAGTGAACAGATCGGCGAACGCGATTACGAGAAGGTCGTATCGGTCGCCCTCCTGCCCGGCGACGAGGTCGCTTTCGCAGGCCTCAGCGTGGGCCTGACGCCTGAAGATGGCGCGAAGGCCCTGCTGGTCCGTGCGAACACCGCCGGCGACATTCTTGGCGAGACCGTGCTGGCCGGTATGGATGACGCGACGGTCTCCGATATTGAACTGGGCGGCAATGGTGACGCGTTCATCACGGCCTGGCAGGAAGGGGCCATCAAGGTCACGAAAGTCGATATCACGGGACGGTTTGCCTGGGAGCGCCGGTTCAATGTGACCAACCAGGCCGCAAGGGTTGTTGTCGCGCCATCGCCCGATGGGGCGGCCATGGTCCTTTTGGCAGAGGCCTTCCAGGAAGGCGAATTGCGGGTCATGCGGCTCGACGGGGACGGCCGCGTGGTTTGGCGCCGGGATGTGAACATGGACCTGGGTGGATCGCGGAGTCTTGGTATCGCTGCTGATTCGATTGGCGGCGGTGTCTTTGCCGCATCTGTCGAGGGTCTGGACGGGACGCCGGGCGTTGAATTGGCGAGGCTCGACCGACGCGGCCGCGAGATCTGGCGGCAAACGGTTCAGACGGGCTATGAAGCGGGCCTGTCGGATCTTTCGGTCGATGCCGATGGGGTGGCCGTACTGATCGGGGGACGGGACGCAACCGTCTTCAAACTTGACCCGTTGGGACAGTTCATCTGGTCGCGCGACCTGCCTGACCTGAACGCGACCGGAAGCAAGATTGTCAGCCGCAGCGATACGGGCGAAGTGCATGTGATCGCCGAACCCCTTGAGCGGCTCGGGGAAAGTCGCCTCTGGCTGTCGAGTTTCGATGCCGACGGCCAACCCAAGTACACGCGCTTGCGCACCCACGACCGCACTCTGCGGATCGAGGATTTCGCAGTTGATGGGCGCGGAGGCGTCTATGCCGGAGGGGCCATCGCCAGGCGGCGAAACGGCGATACGGACATGCTCATGATGTCCACGACGCCGGAGGGCGACTTTCCGGAGGGTTTCGTCGAGGTTACGCTGACCGACGCTGATCGATCCGTGCCGACACAGAGGGGGCCGTTCGTCTCGCTCGACACCAGCGAACCGATCGTTTCGGCGTCACTTGGTGCCGATGGCGAAGGCCGGATCGTTGTCACCACGCCGACTGTGGACGCGCTGGAACCGGTGGACAGTGTTCGAGAAGTCTCTGCGCCAGATCGATTGCCGGTCGCTGCGGTCGCTGTCTTGCCCGCGTCCGAGCCGCTGCCCGGCGATAACGCTCCTGCAGGGACAGAAGCGACCGGACCGGAGGCCGCCGATGCTGCGCCGCCCGCCCCGGAACCATCCGACATTGCAACGGAAGACGTTTCGGCCACGCCACCGGCAGCCGCTACACCGCGGACCCCCGAGCAGACCATTGTTTCCATCGACCGGCCTTCAGGGATCCGGGCCGGCAATTTTGCCTATAACTGCACGTATGTCTGCCAGGCGACGATGGTCGACGAGAGCCTCAAGTATCCCGCCACCCGGCGCATTTCAGATGTGATGGAGGGAAATGCGGAACTGTTCTCCCTCGACGCCATGGCGCTCCATGCGGGCGTGTGTCTGAGCTCAGATGGCAAACTGCCCGACGGTCCCAGGCTTCCACCCGTTTGTGAACGGGCAAACTGACACCGAAAAAGACACAGATGCGCCAAGATTACAGGTGTATGGCGTTCCGACACGTATTCGACCGGCTTGACTGACCCGTCTGGTGCGGGGTTTGCAGGTTTCGAACCGAGCCGCCGACGGGTCTTTGTCGTTTGTCCCTGTTTACGCAAGGGCGGCCTGGGTTTACGTGCGAGCGCGGGTGGAGGATCGATGGACCTCAGCATTTGTATTCCGACCTACCAGCGGAATGACCAGCTGGCGGAGCTGCTTGCGGGCCTGTCGCATGTGGCCCCCCCCGGTGATGGCCTCAGGGTCCGTGTGCTTGTGATCGACAACAATCCCGGCGGCGATGCCCGCGCGGTTGTCGAGGCGGCCGCCGCGTCCCCGGGCCCCTATCCGATTTCCTATATCCATGAGACCCGCCCTGGCGTGGTCCACGTGCGCAACCGGGCGCTGGATGCCAACCGGCAGGCTGACTTCCTTGTCTTCATCGACGATGACGAGCTCCCGACCACCGGATGGCTCACGGCGCTCTGGTCCGTCTGGAAGCAGAGCGAGGCGGCGGCGGTGTTCGGTCCGGTCAGAGCGGTGTATGGCGCGGACGCCCCGGCATGGCTGGTGTCGGCAGCGCTTCACGACTGCCCGGTGGATGAAACCATGGACCGGACGCATCCGGGGTTCACGAACAACTGCCTGATCCACCTACCGACTGTACGGGCGCACGGGCTGGCCTTTGACCCGGCAATGAGCCTGACCGGTGGGGAGGATATCCTGTTCTTCGACGGACTTTTGCAGCGGGGCGAACGGCTGGCCAATGCCCAGAACGCCTGGCTGACCGAGAAGGTCCCGCCTTCGCGGGCCACCACGGAGTGGCTGAAGCGCAGGTGGCGGCGGGAGGGGGCGACCGACGCGCTCTTGTTTCACCGTCGCCGCGGTCAAGGCACCGGCCGCATCCGGGCAGCGGCCCAGGCGATCCCCCGGATTGCCATTGGCGGCGGGATGACGGCACTAGCCTGGCTCCTGTCGGGCGCACGGATGTCGGACCGGGTTGCAAAGGGATTGTTCACCTTCCAGAGAGGCCGCGGAATGTTGGATTTTGCATTCGACCGCCGGGTTGAAGAGTATGCGCGTCCGGCCGGCCCTGCCGCGTCGCAGGCGGCGGGAACCGGTACAGATGGAGCAAGTGTCCATGGCTAGGGTTGCTGTGCTGATCGCCGTTTACAATGGCGCAGCGTTTATCGGTGATGCCATTCGCAGCGCCCTCGCGCAGACGATTGAAACCGACGTCATCGTGGTCGACGATTGTTCGACCGATAACACCGTGGCCGTTGCGGAGGCGGCGGGTGAGGGCTCGCCGCGTCTTACGATTGTGAGACAACCCCGGAATGGCGGACCTGGACCTGCGCGGAACCGCGCGCTGGCGCTGGCTGAGGCCGATTGGGTAACGGTCCTGGATGCGGATGATCGCATGGCGCCCGACCGTCTGGAGCGGTTGCTTGAAATCGCTGAGGCGGGTCACTGGGACATGGTCGCCGATGACCTGATGCGGGTGACGGACTGGAACAATCTCAGCGACTTCCGCCGCCAGTGGCGAGAAGAGCCCTTTGGTCAGGTTGAGGTTGGATTTGCCGAATTCATTCGCGAGAACCACCGCGATATTTGCGGTGAAGGACGGGAGCTGGGTTTCCTGAAGCCGCTCATGCGGCGGGAAGCGCTGGCGCGTTCAGGTATCCGGTATAGCGAAACGATGCGGCTGGGCGAAGACTACGACCTCTATGCGCGCGCGCTGCTGTCCGGACAGCGCATGCTTGTGGTCGATCCCGTTGGCTATTACGCGTTCGACCGTCCGGGATCGCTCAGTAAATCCCACAGTGTCACCGCCCTGGAGCAGGTTTACAGGGCTGACCAGGCCATGTTGGCAATGCCTGGGACGACGCGGGCGGGACGCAAGGCCGTGCGGGCTCACCGCAAACTGACCCACAGGAAATGGGCCTGGGCGCGCCTGATCAATGCGGTCGGAGAAAAGGACCTGAAAGAAGCAGCCATGTGTTTCGTCGCCCCTCCCCATGTGATCGGCGTGCTTGTTGCGGGCATCTACAGTCATTTCTTTGATCCCGAGCATCCCCGCCACGGTAAAGCGGCATCAACAACTTGAGCTGTCCCAAACGAACGGCGCGATCCTTGCTTGCTTTTGATCGTCCGAATTGCCACACAAGACATGGGTGCCACGAGCCCAGTTTGGTCTTGTGGAAACCTGAACTGGGATGAGTGTCGTGTTCCGAGATGCGTATTTAACTGTCAGGCGGGGGAGCGGAAGCGTCTACCAGAGGGGGCGCGGCAAGCTGAGCCGTGCGAAACGCAAAATTCTCGATTTCCTGCGGGATGTGGAGCAGCAGACCCGGCCGCCGGAGCCTGCGCCGCCGCCGCCGCCAGCTTCGGCCGATCCTGTTGAGTTCCAGGCGCCCATGGGGATCCACGCCCGCGCGCCGAATGGGATGCGGATCTACGCCATTGGCGACATCCACGGCCGCGCAGATCTTCTGATCCGGCTCATGAAACTGATCGAACAGGACGCAAGCGACGCGCCAGAGGTCAGGAAGGTCATTGTTTTTCTGGGAGATTATGTCGACAGGGGATTCCAGTCACGCGATGTGATCGAGTATCTGTCCAGCGGTGTGCTGAACACCTACGAGACCCATTTCATCAAGGGCAATCACGAGTACGCCTTCGAGATGTTCCTGTCCGATCCCACCTTCGGGCCGGAATGGGCGCGGTTCGGTGGTGCGGAAACGCTCATGTCCTATGGCATCCAGCCGCCGCGGTCGAAGATCGACAAGGGCGGCTGGGAGCAGGTTTGCGCACAGCTCAACCATGTCCTGCCGGTCGAACACCGGCGGTTTCTGAATGAATTGCTGCTGTTCAAGGAATTGGGAGACTATATTTTTGTCCATGCCGGCCTCCGGCCTGGCCTGTCTCTTGCTGAGCAGAACGAGCGGGATTTCATGTGGATCCGGGACGAGTTTCTCAGCGACCCCGGCGCCTTTGACCGCATCATCGTGCATGGGCACACGCCGATCACTGAACCGCACCGGGATTACCGTCGGATCGGGATCGATACGGGGGCCTATCTCACGGGAAAATTAACAGCGGCCGTTTTCACGGAAGATGACGTCCGCTTCATTTCGACCTAAGGGTCGAGACAGACGCAATGTTCGCGAAAGGGCACACCATGAACCGGATCGGCACGCTTTGGATCATCCTATCGGCAGTTCTGGTCCTGGGGCTATCGGCCTGTCAGCAGGGGCCGTCCGCCGGCGATAGCGCGACAGGTGTTGCGCTGGAGCGTCCACCGATCGAAGAATACCAACTTGGCAATGCCGATAGCTTGCGGGTGACCGTATTCGGTGAGAACGATCTTTCCGGCGAATACCAGGTCGATGGTGTTGGCAATATCTCCATGCCGCTGATCGGCTCGTTTAAGGTGAGTGGTCTGACGGTTCAAGAGTTCCAGGCAACCGCCGAAGCGCTGTTTCGGGATGGCGGATACCTCAAGGAGCCGCGCATCAGCGCAGAGGTAACATCATTCAGGCCGTTTTATATCCTTGGAGAAGTGAACAGCCCCGGCGAGTATCCCTACTCATCCGGCCTCACCATCCTGAAGGCCGTAGCCACCGCACAAGGGTTCACCTACCGCGCCAACCGGCGAGTGGTGTTCATCAGGGGTGATGAAGCCGCTAGCGAGCGCCGGGTGGAGTTGACCGATACGACGGAAGTTCGCCCCGGCGACACGATCCGTATCGTCGAGCGATTGTTCTAGACCCTATCCGTCCTTGACGGAACCGGTCGTCGGTTTCGCCTCGCTCATGGTAGTTTGGCGGTGCTACACGTCCCTGCGGGGAGTAGCCTGACCGGCCGGGGATCGGCCGTTTCCAGGTCCCTGGTCGTCCTGTTTCGGGCTCATTGCCAACAGCGCATCCGCTAGCCGTCGGAAGCCTGACTGGTCGACGGTTTCGGCGCGGGCGTCTTCGGCGACTCCGGCGGTGTCCAACCAGTCGGTGGCGGAGACCCCGTGGGTCTTGGCGAGCGATTTCAGGGCACCGCGCAACATCTTCCTGCGCTGGCCGAACGCTGCTGCCGAGACCGCCTCCAGCGTATCGAGACGGTGATAGCATGCGTTTTCCGGCAGGGGGTGGAGCACGGCGACAGCGCTTTCGACTTTTGGCGGCGGCTTGAAGGCGCCTGGCGGCAGAGAGAAGGCCAGATGCGCCTTTGTCACAGCGGCCGCGAGCACTGCCAAGCGTCCGTAGTGGCGATCGCCGGGCTGGGCGCAGATACGCTCGGCCACTTCCTTCTGGAACATGAGGGCCATTTCGCCCCGCCAGGCCCCCGCCTTGAGCCAGTCCACCAAAAGCGGCGTTCCCACATTATAGGGCAGGTTGGCGATGACCATGGCGGGTAGATCCGCATCCAATTCCGAAAGTGCGCTGGCCCAGCGCACGCGTCGGGCATCGGCTTCAATCACGTGCAGCCGCCCGGATGCCGTTTCCGGCCATGTGCGCAACGCCGCAGCGAACCGGGCGTCGGCCTCGACGGCGATCACGCGTTTTGCGCCCTGGTCGAGCAGCGCGCGGGTCAGCCCTCCTGGGCCGGGACCCACCTCGAACACGGTCCGCCCGTCAACGGGGCCCGCCGCGAGGGCTGTCCGGCGCAGGATGTCGGGGTCGAACAGGAAGTGCTGGCCCAGCGCCTTCCGGGCCGGTGCGTTCAACAGGTTTGGCGGCTCAGTCATGGGAAGTGGTGGGCGAAACAGCGGCGGCGCGGCGGTTGCTTGCGAGGTCAGCGGCAAGCCTGATGGCAGCGATCAGACTATCGGGCCGAGCCGTGCGGGCTGCAGCGGCGTCATAGGCTGTACCATGGTCCGGGCTGGTTCGGACGATCGGCAGTCCAAGCGTGACGTTCACGCCGTTCCAGAGATCCAGTGTCTTCACGGGGATCAGTCCCTGGTCGTGGGTCATTGCGATGACCGCGTCGTACCGCCCCTCAAGCGCTTCGGCGAAAACGGTATCGCCCGGACGGGCGTCGGAGATGTTCAGGCCCTTCGCCCGGAGCGATTGTGCGGCGGGGTTGATGATGTCGATCTCTTCCCGCCCGAGGCTGCCGCCTTCGCCGGCATGGGGGTTCAGCCCAGAGAAGACGAGGCGTGGCCCCGGCAGCGCGAAATCGCGCTTGAGCGCGTCATCGACGATGGTCGCGATCTGGGTCAGGTGGTCAATGGTGATGGCGTCTATGGCCCGCCGAAGCGGCGTGTGGATGGTTGCAAGGGCAACGCGCAGACCGCCTCCAACCAGCATCATTGCGGGTGTTGGCGCCTCGCCCGAACCCTCGTTGGCGCAGAGGGTTGCGAGGTATTCGGTATGGCCGGGATGGGGAAAGCCGGCGGCGTAAAGCAGGTCCTTGGCGATGGGGTTTGTCACGATGGCTGATACGGCTCCGGCTTTCGCGAGGCTTGTAGCCTTGGCGATCGATGCCGTGATGGCTGCTGCGGCAGACGCGTCCGGGATGCCAGCGGAAATGGTAAATGCCGGTGCATCGAGTGGGAGGACAGGCAGTGCGTCGGGGAAAACGTCAGCGGTGTCTTCGGGCCTGCCGATACATTCAACCCGCATTGATCCCTGGTAGAGATCGGGTGGCCCAACCACGAAGAACGCCAGCGCAGGGTCCCGGCGCAGCGCCTGCCAGGCTGCCTGTGTAATCTGCGGGCCGACGCCGGCGGGGTCGCCCATGGTGACCGCGAGCGGTGCGATGGTCATGGGCGGCGGCCCCCGGGGGCAAGGGTGATCGCCAAGCCCCTAGAGCTCGCGGCGGATGATGGTGGCTTCGCGCTTGAGGTCCCGCAAGGCCCGTTGGGCGATCCGTGACAGCTGCTGGCCATACAGCCGGTTCTCGATCTGCGAACGGTCGGGAATGCCGCTCCCGCCATCCTGACGCGAGCAGATGACCATGACGGTAGGTTTTGACGCCATCTCGAACACATCGGTGGATGCGTTCACGTCGATGGCCGCAATACGGTTGGCGGCGTCGTCGGCCAGTCCTGACAGGGCGATGTCGTTCAGGCGGACAGCCGAGAATTCTGCGTTTTCAGACGCAAGGGCCTCAGCCGCGTCGCATCCGTCAAGGCTCGCCGTCGCAGCAGCGAGCGCTTCATCGTCCCCCGTCTCCGATGCCACGCGCACCAGGGAAACCACCGTGTCACTTTCCTGGGGCTCCCTGACGCCGAACAGTGCAAGAATGTAAACGCCGTCAGGCACGATGATCGGCTCGGTCAATCCAGGCCCCGGAAGGGCCGAGACCGCCTCGGCGACTTCCGGTTCCAGGTCATCAAGGCTGACCCACCCCATATTGCCGCCCGTCGCGGCTGTGGGCGCCGATGAGAACCGTTGTGCGGCCAGTTCGAAGGGCGCGCCTTGTTCAAGCTGGGCGACAATCGAGTCGGCCGCCTGCCGGGCCTGCTCGATCTGGGCGATATCCTGGGCGAAGAGGAAGATCTCGGAGAGGTTGTAGGTCGTCTGGGACGCCGCCCGTTTGATCTGTTCGAGTTCCTCGTCGATCTGGTTCTGGGATATCCGGATGCGCGAGCCGTAAAGACCGCGCATCACCCGACGCCAGGCGATTTCAGCCCGCATCTGCTCTTCAAGGCTGACCGGGTTGATCCCAGCGGCGAGGAGCTGGTTCAGCAGCCCGTCCCTGTCCAGCCCCGACTGGCGGGCCATGCCCTCGATTTCGGACGCGATTTCAGCGCTTTCGATCGTGACTTCATACTGTGCAGCTTCTTCGAGCTGCAGCTTCTCATCGATGAGCTGTTCGAGCGCGCGGCCTGTGATCTGTTGCACTTGTTCCGGTGTCGGTTGACTACCAAGGCCGAGCAGGAGGAGCTGTGCCCGTTCGATCACGTCGGAATAGGAAATCGGCTGGTCGTTCACGATGGCCGCGATACCGCCCAGTGGCAGCGTGTCAACGGAAGCCTGGGTGGGTGCCTGGGGCGCCGTTGCGGCAACGCCGGGCGCCGTGCCATCAGCCAGCCCCTGCGCCGTGGCCATGGGCAAGGTTACGGAGACGAGGAAGGTCGCAAAGAGGGTTCGCAGCATGGGTCTTGTTCTTTTCAGGCAACGGGCCGGCGCATATCCTATAGCACTGGCAACCTACTCGCACAGGCGCGCGGCGCAACGGGCCGCGTGCAGCGATAGTCGGAGGATTACAACAAATTAGTCCACATCCCGTGACCCCAGTTCCCCCAGACTGAGCAGCGAGAAGCGGAAGGTGAGCGAGTCGCGTGGACCCAATTCGCGATCTGTATTGTCGCTGCGCTCGAACGCCAGCTCAAACAAGGCGCACCCGTCCTGATAGCCAAGACCGAACAGGTGCCGGCTGTCGATCTCTTCGGCGATATCGCGGATCCGGGCATAGGAGAGATTGAAGCGGTCGGTGAGCTTGAAGCGTGCATTGATCGAGATGGCCTCGTCTTCCCGCTGTTGGCCGTTCTCGATCGCGGCAATGCTCTCGTCGATCTTGTAGTATTGCAGGGCGCCGCGCAGACGCCAGAAATTCGTCCGAATCCGGGCGTCGATCCGGTTGAGCTCCAGCGTGTCCTCGTCGAAGCGCATACTGGTTGCCACCCCGAGGGGGCGGCCGAGCGAGAAATCGGCTGTCGCAATCCAGTCGCTGCTTGTTCCATCGAGATTGGAGAGGGCATCGAAGCGATCATCGCTCTCGGATTTCCAACGGCGGCCGGCAACCCCTGACAGTTCCACGCCATTCTTCCAGCGCGCCTTGCCGAAAAATCCAGCCGCGACATGGTTTCCGCCGTCAACCAGGTCGAACCCGCCTGACGCATCGGCGTCGAACAGATCAGGGTCGTAGAGTTCGAACAGCAGCGAGTCCTCGTTCGGGATAGCGGCATTGTTCGAACCGCTGGTGCCGGCTGACGCCATGATGATGGGCTCGATCATGACATCGACTGCTGAACCACGCCGGATGAGCGGATAGGAGAGCGACGCACCGATGGCGCCGATGGTGCGGTCCACATTCGAGGTGCCGGACTCTGTTTCATCCAGCGCATAGTAGTCGAACCGGCCCTGGGCGAAGGGGCGGGCGAGAAGTCCGGGTCCGATCACCTGCTGGGTCGACCAGTCGAAGCCGAGCGACGCCCGTTGGCTGTCAATTCCCTGATCGCGGGTGATGCCCGTCGCGCTGGCCTGGACGGCCGCCAGCCCGCCGTCGCCCAGGTCGAAGAGTTTCTCGCCATAGGCAAATGGCGCAACGACGGGCAGCTCGCTGTTTTCGTCGCGCGCTCTCAGCCCCTGGAACGCCAACAATGATGCGTCGGCGTAGAATGTGTCGTCCTGGCCGACGGTGAAGAGTTGGCTGAGCAGCCGCCGCGGTTGGCTGGCGTAAAGGCCGCGAAGGTCGTTTTCGCCATCAATGTCGTAGCGTTCCAGGTAGAGGTCGTCAGAAACGCGTTCTGCGCCGAACCCCCAGATCCACTTGTTGCTGATCGAAAACACGCCATCGGCGAAGATATGGCTACGGGCCGAGCTGTCGCTGTCGTCAAGCCGCTCGCCATCGCCATCAAAGAGTTTCTCCTGGGTCACCGAGGTGTTGATATTGACCCGGCCGGACCAGAACCGTTTCGAATAGTCCAGTTCCAGCAACGGGTTTACCCGTTCGTGCAAGCGGGGAGAGATGGTGAGTTCCTGGGACTCCGAGATCGCCCAGTAATAGGGTTGCTGGTAGAATGCACCGGTTGTCGAGGAAATCCCGAAATCGGGAAACAGGAAGCCCGACCGGCGCCCCGACGAGGGATCGGGATGGGCGAAATAGGGCAGGTAGACGACCGGAAACCCGCCAACCTCCAGGACAGCATCCCGGTAGGAGATCATCTTCGTCTGCTCGTTCAGGATCGCACGCCGGGCCCTCAGCGACCAGGTGGGGGTCGTGCCCTCCTCGCAGATCTCGCAGGCCGTGTAGACAATCTGGTCCAGGGCATTGATGCCGCCTTCTTCACGGATCGCCGCGTTGGCAACGGCGGTTGCGCCATTGCCCATGCGCATGGAGAAGCCGATGGCATATCCACCAGAAAGGTCGGAGTTGACCTCGATTTCGTCGGCGAACTGTTCGGTGCCATCGCCATCGACAATGACCACGTTTCCGATGGCGCGCACCTTGTTGGTGGTCCGGTTGTAGACGACCCGGTCGGCGCGCAGGGTGCGGTTTCCATAGGTGGCCTCGACGCCCCCTTCCGCGATGACCGAATTGGAGGCTTCGTCCTCGAACAGGTTCTCCGCAACGAGGACAACCTCCTGGCCGGCAATGGTTTCGGAAGCGGCCCGATCGCCGTCGCCGCCGAACAGCGACTGGGCTGCTGCATAGGGCCCGTTGAAAAGGGTGGCAGAGGCCGCAGCAAGAATGACCAGTCTTTTCATACGCTGATACGCTTTCCGAACGGCAATCTGGTCCCGGTCTGAGGACTAACCATGTGCGCGGGAGGCGTCCAGCAATGGCCTGCTCATGAGAAGGATTTCACCTGCGCCATGTGTCCTTCCGGCCAGTGCTGGTGTTCCGCGCTGCCGGCGAGCCCGGCCGCCTGGGACGCTAGTCCACCTGTCGAACGGCCAGCCCTCCCGGCAGCGTGGCGGCTTGGCCGGCCAGCTCCAGCTCCATGAGGATGGCCATGCAGCGAGCCGCGCCGATCCCCGCCGCCCGTGCGATCTCGTCAATCGGCATGGGGCTGTAACCCAAGCCTTCTCGCACAGCGTCGATCTGCGACCGTGGCGGGTCTTCTCCCGGCTCCGGCCCAAGCGGTGCCAGTGGCGCTGCTTCGACCCGGTGCAACGGAAGGCTGTTGACGACCTCCAGTACATCTTCAGCGTGACGAACCAATGCGGCGCCGCTTCGGATCAACCGGTTGGTGCCGGCTGCCCGCGGATCCAATGGTGAGCCGGGCACGGCCATGACTTCGCGGCCCTGTTCTCCCGCCGTGCGGGCAGAGATCAACGAGCCGGACCGTTCTGCCGCCTCCATGACCACCACGCCGAGCGCGCAGCCCGTGATGATCCGGTTGCGGCGCGGGAAGTCCTTTGCAGTCGCGCGATGTCCAAAAGGGCTCTCCGACAAGATCAGTCCCTTGGCGGCGATCTCGGCATAGAGCCGTTCGTGTTGGGGCGGATAGATGTGATCGACGCCGCCCCCCAGGACGGCGATTGTTCCGGTTTGCAGGCTGGCGGCATGGGCTTCACCATCGATCCCGCGAGCCAGGCCCGAGACGGTCACATAACCAGCGCGGCCCAGTTCAGCTGACAGGTCCCGTGCCAGTTTGCGGCCCGCGGCCGAGGCGTTCCGAGCACCCACAATGGCAATTGCGGGCTGGGTGACAAGGTCTGTGTTGCCCAGCGCCGTCAGGATGGGCGGCGGCGGATCAAGCGCGCGGAGGAGCGGCGGAAAGGCCGGATCCAGCGCGGTGAGAACCTGGGCGCCATGCCGGTTTGTCGCCTCCAACTCAGCCTCGATAAGGGCAGCGTCGGGTGCCTTGAGGGGGCGCTTTCGACCAGCCTTACGGGCAAGGTCGGGCAATCCTTCGAGCGCCTTTGCTGCCGACTTGTAGCGCGCCAGCAGTTGGAAGAACGTCACGGGTCCGACGCTGGATGTTCGGGCGAGCCTGAGCCAGTCGGCGCGCTCTGCGTCGGTGACCGGCCTCGGTGTGACGCCGGTGAGGCTCACGCCGCCTCCTTCTTGGCTCCGAAGCGGGGCTCGGTGCCGTCCAGCAACCGTGAGATGTTGCCGCGGTGGGTATAGAAGACAAAGACGGAGAGGACGCCGAGCCCGACGACCGCGAACTGGCGTTCCCCGAGCAGGAAGGCGCCGACGGGAATTGCGACGGCTGCAACGAGTGCTGCCAGCGATGAAATGCGCGTGAGGGCCGCCAGTGCCAGCCATATCGGAGCGCCCACCGCGAACCCCTTCAGGGACGTGAACAACAGGAGCCCTGCATAGGTTGCAACGCCCTTGCCCCCCTTGAACCTGAGCCAGACCGGAAAGCAGTGCCCCACCAGGGCAGCGGCGCCGGCGACAAATCCCACATCAGCGCCAAAGGCCTGGGAAAATCCCAGGGCGGCCAGTCCGGCCTTCAAACTGTCGAGCACCAGAGTTGCCAGGGCCAGATCCTTCCGGCCCGTGCGCAGCACATTGGTTGCGCCGATATTGCCGGACCCGACGGCCCTGAGATCAATGCCCGCCATGCGGGTCAATACCAGTCCGAACGGGATTGATCCGAGCAGGTAGCCGCCTGACAGGGCGATAATCCAGGGAAGAGTAATGGTTGCATCCATGGCCCTTTCTATCCCCCGGCGGTTGGGTATCCGCAAGGGGCAGGGCCCGAGGAAATCGGGCCGGCGTTCAACGGCCGAGGCTGGGGTGCATCGTGGGCCTGTACCCCGCCGCCAGCGCCTTGCACGTGGTGGTGGGGGTCAGGCGAAGCGCATGGTCTGGTAACGCCACCGGTGCGCCATACGCCTGCCAGCCGAAAGGGTAGGCGGCGCCGCACCACTTCAGGAAGGCTCCGTCACCGGTGGCAAGGAATGCGCCGTCCGGGAGGTCACGGGGCCTGCAGTTTGGTCGGGGCTCGGGCCGGCGTGCGCGCAGGAACGGTTTCATTTCGCTGGAGATGATGTCGCTCATGGGCCCGATGCGGTGATAGCCCGCCGCATCACGAAAGGTGATTGCCCTTTCTTTCCGGCATGCATGGCAAGGGCGGTGCCCAGCGGCGAGCGCAACCGCTTCGTCGAGGAAGAAGAGTTCAGTCCAATGGCCCGTTCCCATGATCGGCGCCTGGTGGCCTTTCCAATCAAGCGTGCAGATCACCCAGCCATTGGTGGTCCAGCGTTGTGATTTCAGGGTGCGGGTCGTCGGATCATGGAGAATGCCTCGATTGCCGGTGAACATTCCCCGCATGGAAACCGCGTGAACACGCGAGAACGGATCGACCCGGTTCTGGAATGGCATCGGCGATAGAGCCCGATCAGACAGCCACCCCTAGGCGGCGAACTGGGCGTTTTCTTGTGTGGATGTTGGTTCGCCAGGCATCAGGCCAATCAGGAAATCCTCGAAGGAATCGGGGCGCTGGATGAAGCGATTGAAGGGCAGGGCGCCCTTGGAAACAGCAACGGGTGCGATGTTCACCCCGCACCGAAGGGCGGTTTCAACGACGTCGTCTCGGTCGTCTGACGCGCTGACGACTGCTATGCGGTGCTGGCCCATATTGGCCACGCGCGCAACCGTCATTTCCGGGTCAATGCTGTCAGGCAGGGTGAGGTCGAGGACGATCAGGTCGAACCGCTCCAGTCGCAGCCGGTTTTCTGCCCCGATCAGTGTGCCCTCGATGACCAGGTCCACCTGTACGCGCGCACGGGCGGCCTTGTCGGCGGCAATCTCCAACATGTTCTGAACCGGTGGATGGTCTTCGACCCAAAGGACTTTCATAATCTACCTCAACTGGACGGGTGTGGACGTTTGCATGTGGCGCCACGACCAAGCCGATGTCGCATGAAAGGCCTTTCGGGATGGTAAAGGAAGCACAGGCCCGATCTTCATAATTTGAAATAGTTTCGATGATTTCGCGGCTGTGACGCGTGCGCTTTCCAGACGGGCGCCAATCGGCCTACAATGGGTTTCCGCCGACCCTTCGGACGGATGAGGAGACTTGATGGCGGAAGAGCCTGCAATCCTGAACGCCGGACGTAACGCGGTCTTTTTGCCTGCGGAAAGCCAGCCCGACCTTCATATTGTGGATCGCCTCATCCGAGAGCGGTGCCCGTCATTCGTTGACCATTGGACTTGGCCCATGACGCGGCCGGTCCTCTACAGCCTGCTCGGCTATCGCGATGCCCGCCAGATGGCCGACCACCTGCAGACCCTGTCTGGCCGGGAGAGTTTTGATGTCCTGGCCCAGCGACTGCAATTCCGGTTGGATATCCATGGCCTGGACCGG
>JBCBKE010000037.1:0-30795 GCA_038522375.1 Pseudomonadota bacterium | reverse complement strand
CGGCCGCTGCCCTTGCTGCTTGCCTCTATCTGGTTGCTGGACTTGTTGCCCTGGGCGGTTGAATCGAACCCCACTAGGGTTTGGTCTCGAAAAAACTGTGACTTTCGCCATTCGCAGTGTGGAACGACTGGTTTCACCGACGGAATCTGACAAACAGGGTTCAGTAGACAGCGTACAAAGTAAGCAGGCCATCATAAGCAATAGGGGTGATCGACTTTGTCGGCACCCACGGGTTTCGGTGATGCGAGACGCCTTAGCAGGACAGGTTCAATGCCCGATACACTGACAGATGTGGGCCAGGATACGCCCTCCACTTTCTCTTACTATGATACATTGCCGCCGCTGCCGGTTCCCCCCTTGCGGGAGACCCTGGCTCGGTATGTGGAATCCATTGCTCCGCTCGTGAGTCCACCGGAACTGGCGAAAACCGGCGAGGCGGTTGCCGAACTGCTCAAGCCCGGCGGTCTGGGTGAACAGCTACAGGCCGGGCTCGAGGTTCGTGCCGAAATGCGCGACAACTGGTTGTCCGGGTGGTGGGAGGAGAATGCCTACCTCGCCTGGCCCGACCCGCTGCCGATCAACTCCTCGATTGCGATCTCCTGTGATGCGCGCCGCCCGACCGGGAACCAGGCGCTTCGCGCTGCGGAAGTCACGCAAGGCGCAGCAAACTTCCATGTGGCGATCCGGGAGGGGGTTTTCCCACCGGAGGTCCAGCGCGACGGCTCCGGGCTCGACATGTCGCTGCTCAAGCGGTTTTTTGCCACAAATCGCATGCCGGGTGCCGATGGCGACCGTATCGAAACGTTCCAGCATGTCCGGCACATCGTCGTGTTCAGGAACCGCCGGATGTATACGTTTGACGTGCTCGACGCGGACGGCGCACCGCTGCCCATCGAAGACCTGAACGCACAGTTTGCCCGTATTATCGCGGCCCGTGCGCCGGAGGGAAATCCCGCACCGGCCATTGCCGCGCTGACCGCGGTTGATCGCACGGAATGGGCGAAAGCCCGCAACCTGCTGTGCGAAGATCCGCACAACAAGATGACGCTGGGTGTGATCGAGTCGGCATTGTTCCACGTTTGCATCGACGATGAGACGTTTGCGGACTTTACCGCACTGGGAAGGGAAGGGCTGCACGGCCGCCCCGGTGGTCGCTGGTTTGACAAGACGCTGACCCTGGTCGTTGACCGGGACGGCCGCATGGTGCTTCACGGCGAACATTCACCGGTCGATGCCGGGGCCTGGTGTCCGCTTCTCGATGCCGTCGGCAAGCCGAAAATTGCCTCGGTCGAGCGAATGACAACCGAGGAACAGGCCCCGAAGCGGCTCCACATAACGTTGGAACCCAAGACGTTCACCGCCGTAGACGCTGCGACCGTGGCTTTCCAGGCGCAGATCGACGATCTCGATCTCCAAGTGACCTGCTTCGACGCTTTCGCCAAGGATGTGATCAAGACGTTCAAGACCGGACCTGACCCCGTGATCCAGATGGCGTTCCAACTCGCCTACTGGCGGATGTATGGCCGGCTCCCCAAGACCTACGAGTCCGCATCGACACGCATGTACAAGCTCGGCCGGACCGAGACCATTCGCGTGGCATCGAACGAGGCACTGGCCATGGTGAAAGCCATGGATGACGGTGATATGGGCGCGGGCGAGAAAGCCGGACTGTTGCGGGCTGCGTTCACCGAGCACTCGAGACGCGGCAAGGATGCGTCCGCTGGCTACGGCGTTGACCGGCACCTTCTGGGCCTGAGCCTGGTTGCGAAAGAGCAGGGGATCACCGAACTTCCCGCCCTGTTCGATGAGCCGATCTTCAAGCTCGGCTGGGAACTCACGACCGCCCAGGTTCCGCTCAAGTCGGCGTTCTGCAACCATTTCGGCCCGGTCATGGAGGATGGTTACGGCGTTGCTTACGTCGTGAAGCCGGACGAGCTTCACTTCAGCGTGTCGAGTTTCCGCCGATCGGACAAGACCGATACCGCGGCCTTTACGGAGGCGATCTTCAAGGCCTTGCACGATATCAGGACGGCGTTGGCGTCCGAGGCCTAGTGCACCTGACGGGCGACCGCGTGTCGGCTACAGCGGTTTCTTCTTGATTATCCCGTTTGAGCGAGTATCGCTTTTCGATAAAGGTTCAGACGGGGAGTTTACAATGAAGGCTTTTCTCATGTTGGGGGCGGCGGCACTAGCCTTATCCGCCTGCGCAGCGGTCGAGACCGTTGAAACCGAAGACGCCCCTGAGGTGTCGCCGCTGACGATTGCTGAGGAGGAGGTTGGCCCTGCGCCGGAGGAGCCGCGAGCGCTCATCGAGCGGTCTGCATTTTTTGGAAATCCCGAGCGTACCCAGGGCCGGATCAGCCCTGACGGGACCTATGTGAGCTGGCTGGCGCCAGTTGATGGCGTGTTGAATGTCCACGTTGCACCGGCGGACGACCCCGGTGCTGCGAAAGTGGTCACGTCGGATACGTTTCGAGGGATACGAAATCATTTCTGGGCGCCAAATTCCAAGTTCGTCTATTTCGTCCAGGACAATGGCGGCGATGAGAATTTCCACGTCTACGCGACTGACGTGGAAACGGGCAAGGTCAAGGACCTTACCCCGTTTGAAGACGGGGTGCGCGCCACGATTGAGGGTGTTTCCAACGTCCAGCCGGACAAGATACTCGTCGGGGTCAACGCCAGGAACCCACAGCTCTTCGATCTCTACCTGGTCGATGTGAACACCGGCGATCGTACGCTGGTCCAGGAGAATCCGGGCTATGCCGCATGGATGGTAGACAACACGCTTACGCCGCGGTTTGGCCTCGTTCAGACCCCGGGGGGCGGCGCCGACGTCGTGACGTTTGAAGGTGAGGTCCTGAGTTCGATACCCGCCGAGGACTTCCTCACCACGAACGCCTTTGGCTTCAATGCGGCGAACGACACCATGTATGCGGTCGACAGCCGGGGACGGGACAAGGCGGCGTTGGTGTCCATGAGCGCCGAGAATGGCACCGTCACGGTCCTGGCCGAAGGCGACAAGGCCGATATCAGCGGTGCCTTGCTTCATCCGACCACGTTCGAACCGCTCGCGTATGCAACCGACTATCTTCGCCAGGAGTGGACCGCGCTGGATGACGAGACCGCTGCCGATCTCGCATTCCTGCGAGGCGCTCTGCCGGGGGAGTTTGAAGTGCTCGGCGTTACGGACGACATGACGAAAGCGGTTGTCTACGCCGAAGCAGCCGAAGCACCGGGCATCTACTATATCTACGACCGGACAGCCGGCGCGCTTGTCGAGATGTTTGCGACCCGTCCAGTCCTGGACGGGTTGCCCCTCCAACCCATGACTGCGGTCGAGATTGAAAGCCGTGATGGGCTGACCCTGGTCTCCTACCTCACGCTACCGCCTGGGTCTGATGCGGATGGTGACGGGGTGCCGGAGGAACCGGTACCAATGGTTCTCAATGTCCATGGTGGTCCCTGGGCGCGGGATGAATATGGTTATGATGCCTGGCATCAATGGCTCGCCAACCGCGGATATGCGGTCTTGTCGGTCAATTACCGGGGCTCCACCGGCTTTGGGAAATCCTTCGTGAATGCGGCCGTGAAGGAGTTTGCCGGCAAGATGCATGATGACCTGATCGACGGGGTGAATTGGGCGGTCGGTCAGGGTGTTGCCGACCCTGACCGTGTGGCCATCGCAGGCGGATCCTATGGTGGCTATGCCACCCTCGTCGGCGTGACGTTTACGCCCGAGACGTTTGCCTGCGGCGTCGATATCGTTGGCCCATCAAGTCTGGTGACGCTGGTCGAGAGCTTCCCGGAGTACTGGAAGCCGTTCCTGGAAGGGACCTGGTTCAAATATGTGGGCGATCCGGTCGATGCCGAGCAGCGAGAAGACATGCTGGCGCGCTCTCCCATCAGCCGGGTCGATGACATCCAAGTCCCGCTGTTGATCGGCCAGGGTGAAAACGACCCACGGGTGACCAAGCTGGAGTCAGACCAACTGGTCGATGTCATGGCCGCCAAGGGGCTGCCCGTGACCTATGTGAACTTTCCCGATGAGGGGCATGGTTTCGCGCGGCCCGAAAACCGCCTGGCCTTCTACTCTGTCATGGAGGGCTTCCTCGCAGAGTGCCTGGGCGGAGAGGCCGAGCCGATCGGTGAGGCGTTTTCCGGATCGAGCATCGAAGTGCTGCATGGCGCCGAGTACGTGAAGGGCGTTCAGGCGGCACTGGATGCCTTGCCGGGCGCGGAAGCCGTTGACGAGGCGATGGAGGAGATCGCTTCACCGGGTGATGAGACCACTGGCCAGGCCGTGGACGAATAACGGAACACTTGCCTGTACCGGACTTGAAAGGCCGCCTCTATCAGCGAGGCGGCCTCTTTGGATCCATGGGTCTGGAATAACCGCTATTCGGCGGCAACAAGATCCTTGGAAAAGCCCGACAGGCGCTCGTGGATGATCGCTTCCGCTTCGGACATGATGCGGTCGATCAGTTCCTTGCAGGTTGGAATATCGTGAATGAGACCGGCAACCATGCCGCAAGACCAGGCCCCGGCATCCATTTCGCCCTCCATCATGATGCGGGGATAAACGCCGGCCACTTCCTCGATAATGTCCTCGAACTTCAGATCAGGCCCGAGGGCTTTCTCCTTCTCGAGAAGTCGTTCAACGGCTCCATTGGTGAGAACACGTTCGGTGTTGCGGAGGGGCCGCATGACAAGGCGCGTGTCGAGTTCGGATGCGGCCACGATCGCCTGTTTGACGTTCTCATGCACCGGCGCTTCTTTGGTGGCGATGAAACGGGTGCCCATGTTCATGCCTTCGGCACCCATGGCGAGCGATGCGACAAGTGAGCGGCCATCGGCCATGCCGCCCGATGAGACAAACGGGATTTCCAACTCATCTGCAGCCCGGGGCAGCAGGATCATGTTTGGAATATCGTCTTCGCCGGGATGGCCGCCACACTCGAACCCATCGACTGATACCGCATCGCAGCCGATGTCCTGAGCCTTCAGCGAGTGCCGCACAGACGTGCATTTGTGGATGACCTTGATGCCGGCATCCTTCAGGGCAGGCATCACCTGGGACGGGTTGCGCCCGGCGGTTTCGACGACTTTCACGCCGCCGTCGATGACCGCCTTCACGATCGCGGGGTAGTCTGGCGGGGTCAGCGATGGGAGGAAGGTGATGTTCACACCGAAGGGTTTATCTGTCATGTCCCGGCATTTTGCGATCTCGTTGGCGAGATCCTGCGGGGTCTTTTGTGTGAGGCCCGTGATGATCCCCAAACCGCCGGCATTGGAGACGGCGGCCGCCATTTCTGCGAAGCCGACATAATGCATGCCGCCCTGGATAATGGGGTGTTGGATTCCGAACATTTCGGTGATGGCGGTCTTCATGGGGCTGTCCTCCGGTATCTGGTTTCTGATCGACGCAAGCCGAGCAACGTCAATCACCTTATCGGACCTTGCCCAATCTCGCTGAAGTCGCCAAGCCCTAACCCCTCGGGAAGGGTGCCTCATTGGCTGGCCGGGCAATGCCTATCAAGCTCGTGCGCGATCTGTCTGTCGAAGGTTACATGGCCCGTCCTCAAATCAGCCACCGCCGCGCAGCCGAGCAAACGCATCCCGCGTTCGAGTTCGTCCCGCATCAGCCCGAGCGCGCGGTTAACGCCCGCTTCACCGGCCGCGGCCAAGGGGAACAGGTAGTACCGCCCCACGCCGACCGCCGTTGCGCCGAGGCATAGCGCCTTCAAGGCGTGCGTTCCGCGCCTTACACCGCTATCCATCATCACCTCGATCTCGCCCCCCACGGCATCCATCACGGCCGAGAGTTGATCGAACGGTGTGCGGGATCCATCAAGCTGTCGTCCGCCATGGTTCGAGAGGATGATCCCCGCGCATCCCACATCGACAGCCCGCCGGGCGTCATCGACGGACATTACCCCCTTGAGACAGAATGGCTTGTCCCACTGGGCGATCATGTCGGCGACATCGTCCCAGTCGAGGGTCTTGTCCAGCATCTCGGTAAAATAGCCGCCCACCGACATGGCGCCGCTATCCATGCGGATATGGGCGTCGAGTTGGGGAAGCGAGAAAGGTGCGCGAAAGACATAATCCAGCGCCCAACGTGGTTTGCGCACGAACTCGACCATGCTGGATGGTGTGAGACGCATGGGAACCGTAAATCCTGAGCGAAGGTCACGTTCCCGGTTGCCGCCGGTGATGCTGTCCACGGTCAGCATCATCACATCCACACCGGCCGCTTTCGCACGCTGGAGCATGGCGCGGTTAAGCGCGCGGTCCTTGTGGAAGTAGAACTGATAGGCCTGGGGCGTCGCACAGGTCTCGCGCAACTCCTCCAGGCTGACCGTCCCCAGGGACGAACATCCAAAAAGGGTGCCGTGGGCGGCCGCAGCCTTGCCGACAGCGCGTTCTCCCTGATGATGGAAAAGGCGCTGCAGCGCGGTGGGGGAGCAATAGACCGGCATGTCCAGGTGCTGGCCAAGCATGGTGACGGAAAGATCGATGTGCTCGCTTCCCCGCAAGACGTTTGGAACCAGGTCACAGCGCTCAAAGCTCTCGGTGTTCCGCCGGAGCGTGACTTCATCATCGGCCCCCCCATCGATGTAATGGAAGACTGGCGCAGGCAAACGCTTCTTGGCGAGGCGCCTGAAATCATCGAAACCATGGCAATCACTGAGCCGCATGGGGCACTCTTTCGTGGCAGTTGCGCAAGTGACTGTCTGTGCCCGTGAACGGGACCCGTATGCAAGCGGGTCAGGTAACGGGGCTGGGGACATTGAAGAACACTCTGGCCGCTGGCGGCACAACCCATTACCGGTCCTGTGATGGAATTCGCCTTGCCCCACTGGTCGCTACTCTCAGGGCTCGCCCTCGCAGGACTGTCGGCCGGGCTTGCCGCTGGCCTGTTCGGCATAGGCGGCGGGGCGGTTATCGTCCCGGTCCTGTTCTTGCTGCTGAACAGCATGGGATACCAGGAGACCGCGATGCATGTGGCGGTCTCGACATCATTGGCCACCATTATCGTGACATCGAGCCGCTCCGTTCTTGCCCATCACGCACACGGCGCGGTGGACTGGGCTGTCATCCGGGGATGGGCGCCGTGGATTGCGGTGGGGGCTGTCGCGGGTGTGTTGTTGGCGGATCAGATTGACGGGACAGCGCTGGCGGCCCTTTTCGGTGCCATGGCATTCCTGTTGGCGGCTCAACTCTATTTCGGCCGCCCGTCGTGGCGCGTGGCGAACGATCTCCCGGCTGGAGGCGCAAGGGCCGCCATAGCCGGGGGCGTCGGAACGCTCTCCGCGCTGCTGGGAATTGGTGGAGGAACGTTTGGCGTGTCGCTGATGACGGTGTGCGGACGTTCAATCCATCAGTCGGTCGCCACCGCCGCGGGGTTCGGCGTCGCCATTGCACTCCCTGCCACACTCGCAGCGATCTTCACGGGGTGGGGCGAGCCTGCCCGGCCACCGGGATCGCTCGGTTACGTCAACATTCCGGCTTTCCTGCTGATCTCGCTTTGCACAGTCACGATGGCGCCGATCGGTGCGGCGCTTGCTCATCGACTGAACGCAGCGCTCCTCAAGAAGATGTTTGCCATCATTCTGGCGCTTGTCGGCGTCCGGATGTTGCTGACGGCTGCTGGTGGCTAGCCGATGGCTACTGACGCAAGATCAGATTGCTCTGACGAAACTCGTAGGATTGCAATTCGCCAAGAAAGGTCATGCCGAGAAGTGACTGCGACAGCCCATCACGAAGCACCATGGCCTCCACATTCTCGACCTCGACCATACCGATCTTGATGGATTCAATGAGCACAGAGGCTCCCTTTACCTCTCCACCGGCCGTGCGGATCCTCCAGCGAAAATCTTCTGGGCTGGGCGTAACCCCCATGCGCTGGGCATCCTTGTAGGTCAGCGCGACTGTGGATGCACCGGTGTCGACCATGAACTTGACGCTGGTCCCGTCTGCATTGGCCGTCGCCCAGAAGTGACCATCATTCTCCTTCCGAAGGATCGCGGCCTTCGTAATGGCTGCGCCTGTTCTGTCACTCGCTACCGCTGCGACGGGCGTTGCCATCGGTTCAGCGCGCTCGACGGCCACCGAGGCAGCCTGGCGCTCGCGGTCTTTTTCGATGGCTGGCATCACCACGAATTCTATGGCCGCGCCGGCTCCGAGTACGAGGATCGTCGCTGCAATGATATCGGTGACCTTCATGTCGTGCGCCCCAATTTGCCGAGCGCCTGCAAAGCGTCCATGCGTTTCGGTAGGTCCGCCATGATCTTCGACCGCTCCGCATCGGTAAATCGGGTCCAGGCGCCGATTTCAGAAAGGGTGCGCCCGCATCCGAGACACGTTCCCGTTGTCCCGTCTACGGCACAAACCTTGATGCAGGGTGAAACCAGGGGCGAATCTGTCATGAAACTGATGTCCGAATCGTGAAAGTTGCCGTGACGTGGAACCGCTTTTCCGGCATGGATGACGAGGTTCAACGGTATGCCGCCCGTCGCACCATCAATAGGATAACTGCACCCGAGATGCCAGATCGCCCTTTCGACGATGTCCGCGCACTTCTGCGTGAGACGCCTGAGCCAAACCCGGAAGCAGGTGCGCAGGTCCGCGATGCCCTGGCCGGCATGGGACGAGACGGTGATTTTGGCCGCTTGGGAGAGGCGGCCGTCTGGCTCGCCGAGTGGCAGGGCCGTTACCCCCCGCGGATCGAAAACCCGACACTTGCCATGTTCGCCGGTTCGCACGGGGTCCTCAGCGCCGGAGTTTCGCTGTCGTCGGTCGATGACACGCTCGGACAGGTGAGTGCGCTGAAGTCCGGTACAGCTCCACTTTCAGCCATTGCAGCCCATGTGGAGGCCAATATCCGGGTGTTCGAGCTTGCAATCGAGCAGCCCACTCCGGACATTTCCGCGGCACCTGCAATGACCGAAAAGGAATGCGTCGCGACGATGGCCTATGGCTTTGAAGCCCTTGAAGGCTCTCCCGACCTCCTTGCCATCGGGGTGATCGGGGCGGGAATAGGCACTGTCGCAGCGGCGGTTGCGTGCGCGCTCTACGGCGGTTCAGCCGAGTATTGGGTGCGACCGGGCGATGAGTTTGGCCCGTCGGTGACGCGAATGCGGGCTGACGCGGTGAATGCGGCATTGTCGCGCCATCGCGGCCACATCGACGATCCCCTTGAGGCATTGGCCAATCTCGGTGGACGGGAACTTGCGGCCTGTGCCGGCGCGATCATCGGTGCGCGGCGCCAGGGTGTGCCGGTCGTGCTGGACGGTTTCGCAACGACGATCGCCGCAGGTGTTGTGCATGCGCTTGATCCAGATGGGCTTTCCCATGTGATCGCGGCCCACGCGACCGGCCGACCTGCGCATCAGGCCGCACTGGAACGAATTGGGCTCAAGCCCCTGGTTGAACTTGAGTTTCAAACGGGAGGCGGCCTCGGATCATGCACGGCGATCGGCCTGTTGAAGACCGCTTGCGCCCCATTTCTCGCCAAACCGGCCTGATCCACACCTTGACCGGCGCCGGATCGGAACCGTCAGTGACCCAGTATGCGCTGGACGGCGCCAATGAGGCCGGTGAAGCGCAGGCCGCCATCGCGAACAGCGAGCGCGAAACAGATACCCCCCATGTCTGCGACAGGCTGGTGGGTATGCTCCGGCCCCTTCACAGCCAGATCACCAGGGCCGTAGGACCCTGATTCGTCGGCGAATCCGCCGGTGACAACCAATGTGAACTCACTCCCATCATGGCTGTGGCGGGGTACAGCAGTTCCCGGCTCGATCCGGTAGAGCTCGGTCTCTGCCTGTCCGTTTGTCGAAAGTTTCAGGCGACGGATGCCGGGCGCGGTAAACTGCCAGGACTCCGATTCCATCGTCCGGATCACCGTATCACAAAGCGGAGATGGAAGGTCCGTGATCTCCGAGAGCCCGGAGCCCGCGCGAAGGGCGGCGTCACGCTGTGTGACATGGTGGCCATTCAGACCGTCGATAGCGGCCAGCGCGCGATCGATGGCACCGGTTTTCATCGCCGATGGACGCTCTGATTCGAACATCACCGAGGCGATGATCTCGCTCTGATGGACGGCGTTTGCGATATCGGGGCGCAGGGCGGCCTGGGTCTCGACTAGGAGAGCGAAGGCGGGGTCCAAGCAACCGGCGGCATAGGCGCTGTAGAGCTCGCCAAATGCACTGGTCTTCTGAGATTCTGTCACAAAACTCTCCGCAAACATGCCTTTTCACTTTGCGAATATTATCGGGTCGGGGTTAAGGTCAAGCAGTCGCAGCTTGGGATTGCAGGCTGTTGGTCAGGGGTCGCTCTCCAATTGTCCGCGTAGTTTGTTGAACGCCAATCGGATCCGGGATTTTACCGTACCAAGGGGCAATCCGAAGTGTTCAGCGATTTCGCTATGAGATAGTCCGTCATAGAACGCAGCCTGCAGAAGAACGAGCTGTTCTTCCGGCAGCGTGGTCAGAGCTTCCCGGACGACCGCTTCCATCTGAACGCGGTTGACGATGTTGTCGGGCTCTTCTGGGTCGGGTGGTCGAAGCATGGGCTCGTCCGGCTCCAACTCGGGCCGTTTCAGCCGCCGATAGACGTCGATCCGACGATTTCGGGCGATTCGAAAAATCCAGGTGGAGACAGACGCCTTGCTCGCGTCATACTGGATGGCCTTGCGCCAAACCGTCACCATGACTTCCTGGGCCAGCTCCTCGGCCTGATTGTCGTCCGATCCCAGACGCATCATGTAGCTTTTGACGCGCGGCGCATAAAACTCGAAAAGCTGGGAAAAGGATTGCCGACACTTCTCCGCCGCAATCTTGCCAACGTAAACCGACATCAGGTCGCGCTCAGCCTGTTGGTTCGATGGAATTGGAGCGATGGTGTTCAAGGCGTACTCAATCTGTCCGGCTTTAGTCAGAGTACCGGGTCTCACGAATATAGCAACTCTAGCGGTGGCATGAAAGCCTCAGCACACGCGATGGGTGTTGTTGCGGCGTTTTTCTCGCCGCGGCACAACGTCTGTGGCGGCTCTTCAGTTCAGGTTGGAATCCATCAACTAGGGTGTGGCAGTGGCCCGAATGCGCCGAGGAGGTATCGATGACCCGAGCGGGATGGAAAACAGTGGTGCTGTGTCTCGCCGTAACAGGTTTCTCCGGTGTGTCGGTGGCTGCGCCCCGTGCCGTCGGCCAGTTCAAGGACTGGAAGGTGTTTGTGCAGTCTCACCAGGGCGAAACCCTGTGCTTTGCCGCGACCGAGGCGAAGGACAAGGCTCCCCAATCGGCCGAGCATGGCGACGTGTGGTTCTACGTGACGCAGTCTCGGTCCGGTCGGGCACGTAACCAACCGAGCCTTCGGGTCGGCTATGAGTTGCGTGAGGACCTTCCATCGACGGCCCGGATCGGTCGCGCCGCCTGGACGCTCTATAATGTCGGAAACGAGGCGTTTGCCGATGATGAGGATGATTCCCGGCTCGTCCGGGCGATTGAGCGCGGTACCGAGTTGCGCGTTGAGGGCGTGTCATCTCGCGACACATCTGTTGCCTACCATTTCTCCCTGAGCGGATCGGCAAACGCCATCAAATCGGCGCGCGACGCGTGCCGATCATCGCGCTAGCGGTTACCGGGCGCTGGTGACCCGCGTCCCGTTCGGGTAGCGTCTGAACCAGATGTCCGACCTGTTTCAATCTGCGGGGCTTACCGCCGATGCGCCTCAGCCTCTGGCCGACGCGCTGCGTCCGTCCGCCTTGTCCGCCGTTGTCGGGCAGGACCATCTGGTTGGCACCGATGGCACCCTGCGGCGACTGATCAGTGCGGGTGCCTTACCATCGATTATTCTCTGGGGGCCGCCGGGCGTTGGCAAGACGACAATCGCCCAACTCCTTGCCGCAGAGACAAGTCTGCATTTCGAAGCGCTGAGCGCCGTTTTCTCAGGCGTGAAAGACCTTCGCGCCGTGTTCGACCGGGCCGAGGCAAGGCGGGCGAGCGGGCAGGGCACGCTGTTGTTCGTCGATGAAATCCATCGGTTCAACCGGGCCCAGCAAGACGGGTTCCTGCCGTTTGTGGAGCGCGGGACGATTACGCTGGTGGGCGCAACCACTGAAAATCCCAGTTTCGAGGTCAACGGGGCTTTGCTGTCGCGGTGCACAGTCCTGACGTTGCGCAATCTTGATGAGGCGGCCCTCGACACCCTGTTAGTCAGGGCCAGCAAGCATGTTGGGCGCGAATTACCCCTGACGGCCGATGCGCGCAGAGCCATGCTCGCAATGGCCAGTGGCGATGGGCGTTATCTCCTGAACCTCGCCGAACAGGTGTTCGCAGTTGGGGGTAGCGACGGCGAACCGATGGGTATCGCCGAGCTGGAGGGTGTGTTCGAGCAGCGGGCGGCGGCCTATGACAAGGACCGAGATGGGCACTACAACCTCATTTCTGCGCTACACAAATCGGTGCGAGGCTCTGATCCCGATGCGGCACTTTACTGGTTCTCTCGCATGCTGGAGGGCGGCGAGGATCCGTTGTTCCTTGCGAGGCGGCTGGTGCGCATGGCCAGTGAGGATATTGGCCTCGCAGATCCGACAGCCCTCCTGATCGCGGGCGAAGCAGCCCGGACGTATGAGCGGCTCGGCTCACCGGAAGGGGAGCTGGCCCTGGCCCAGGCTGTGCTGCATCTGGCCACGGCGCCGAAGTCCAACGCCGCTTATGTCGCCTACAAGGCAGCGCGAAAGGCCGCCGCCTCCGGCAATCCCCCGCCGCCAAAAACGATCCTGAACGCGCCGACGGCGTTGATGAGGGACCAGGGCTACGGTGATGGTTATATCTACGACCATGACACTGAGGAGGGTTTTTCGGGACAGACCTACTTTCCCGATGGGATGGAACGCCCCGTTTTCTATGCGCCGAAAAGTGTCGGTCGAGAGGTGGCGATCGCTGAGCGTATGGATGTGTGGAAGCGGCTGCGAGCCAACCGGGCAGACCGGAGCTAGTCCATGCGCAACCGACCGATCGTCCGCCTGGGTGATGAGGATGCAGCATTGGCGAAACAGATCGTGCTCCACGAAGATGCCCATATGCTCGCCCTCAACAAGCCGGCCGGCTTGCCATGCCAGACGCGAAACACCGGCGACCGGTCGCTCGACCATTTCTTGTGGGCCTTTGCGCGGTCGAACGGGAAGCGTCCCTACCTGGTCCATCGTCTCGACCAGCAAACGTCCGGTGTCATCGTGGCCGCACGGACGAAACCCGCGGCCGTCGTGTTGCATGGCGCTTTCGAGCGCCGGGACGTCACGAAAACCTATCTCGCATTGGTGTCTGCTCGGGGAGAGGGCGCCTCCAATGGCCGGATCGATGCCCCGATTACCGATCAGCGAGCGGGCCGCCTCGTTCGCAGCGCCGTGGCCAGCAGCCCGCAAGACGACGGCGCCCGCAAAGCTGTGACCCGATGGAAAACCCTGGCCCGGCAGGAAGGTGTTGCGCTTTTACGCGTTCAGCCCGAAACCGGTCGCATGCATCAGATTCGCGTTCATCTGGCCCATTCCGGAATGCCCATCCTCGGTGACTACCAATACGGCGATGGGGCCGCGCCCGGAGCGCTGCGGACAATGCTCCATGCAGCCTCGATTGATGTTCCGCACCCGTCGGGGGGGAGGGCTGTGTTCCATGCTCCCCCGCCAGTCGATTTCCTGGAGGCCTGTGAACGGTTCGGGTTCGGACGCGCTCTGGAGGCCTTGCCATGACAGCGAGCGCGATCGGTGTGGTCTATGTCGCCCTGGGAGGCGGGCTTGGTGCAGCCCTGCGATACGGCTGTGGCCTGGCAGCGTCGCGTTGGATTGCCGAGCCAGCGCTTTGGTCAACGCTTTTCGTGAATGTGGTGGGCAGTCTGGCGATGGGGCTTGTTTTTGGTGCCTGGGGCGGCCGGTTCAGCGCGGAAGGATCAAACGGCGCCATCCTCTTTCTTGCCGTGGGTCTACTGGGTGGATTTACCACCTATTCTTCCTATGCGCTGGAAACCGTCAGACTGCTGCAGCAGGGACGCGCTGTTGAAGCGGGGGCGTTTGCCTTCGGGACCATGATCATGTGCTTTGCCGTGTTCACCGCCGGTGTCTTCGTCACGAGGGGAGCAACATGAGCGGGGCGAGCGACGAAACTGTGACAGTGGCCGAAGCGGGTGCCAGGTTCGACCGCTGGATCAAGCGGCGTTGTGCCATCACCCAGGGACAAATCGAGAAACTGCTGCGAACGGGTGACATTCGCCTTGATGGCGCGAAAGCGAAAGCAAGTGTTCGCCTCGAAGCGGGCCAGGTCGTGAGTTTTCCGCCTACGCTGGAGCGGAACGAAGCGCGTCTCAGGGCTGCAAATCAGTCGCCAGCAGAAAAGCGCGACGCAGATTTCATTCGTAGCCTCGTCATCCACGAGGACGCTACGTTGATCGCCCTGAACAAGCCCGCCGGTCTGGCCGTACAGGGCGGGACGAAGCAGGGACGCCATATCGACAGTATGCTTGATGCGTTGAGTCTCGATGGGTACAGGCCGCGCCTTGTACACCGTCTCGACCGCGACACGTCTGGAATTCTCGTACTAGCGCGAACGCCGGCCTCGGCGGCGAGGCTCGGCGAGTTGTTTCGCGGGCGCACCCTCCAGAAGGTGTACTGGGCCGTTACGGTTGGTGTCCCAAACCCCCGCGTCGGCCAGGTGCGAAGCTGGATGGTAAAAGGGACCGGGCCAGGGGAGCTGAAGGAGAAGATGCAGCCGGGCCGGCAGGGAGAGCCAGGTGCCCGGCATGCGATAACGGATTATGCCGTGATCTCACAGGCCGCACAGCGTGCCGCCTGGGTCGCCCTGAAACCGGAAACTGGACGCATGCATCAGTTGCGCTTTCATATGCAGGAGTTGGGCACGCCGATCCTTGGAGATCGCAAGTACCGCACCGAACGGGAAGTGCCGACCGGTTGCGCGCCGGGATTGCATCTCCATGCCCGTGCCTTGATTGTGCCCCGTGATCGCGGCGGCCCGTTGCGGCTCAGCGCGCCCCTTCCAAAACATATGATCGAGACGTTCGCGACTTTGGGATTCATCGAAGCAGAAGCCGGTAACGATTCCCTGGCGCCGTTTTGAGGAGAAGGATATGACTTTGGCCCTCGCCATATGGGATATGGACGGCACAATTGTAGACTCTCGGGAGGTGATCACGCACGCCATGGCGGAGGCATTCATCGCCTGCGATCTCGCTCCTCCGCACTACGCCCAGACGCGTACGATTGTTGGCCTCGCCCTTGACGAGGCTTGCCGCCGGTTGGCTCCCAAAGGAGCGAGCGAATCGACGGTCAGCCGTTTGACAGCCGCCTACCGCGAAGCGTTCATTGCCCACCGTAAACAGCCTGGGTTCAAGGAACCGCTCTATCAGGGCGCGATCGACTGTCTCCAGCGCCTCGCCGCGGACGGTTGGTTGATTGCAATGGCGACGGGGAAATCGAGGCGTGGCATAAACGCGTTGTTCGAGATGCATCCGCTTTCCGGCCTATTCGATACGATCCATTGCGCGGATGACGGACCGGGAAAGCCCCATCCTGCCATGGTCCATGCAGCCATGGACCGGGTTGGCGCCGAGCCGCACCAGTCGGTCATGATAGGCGATGCCGTATTCGACATGCAGATGGGGCGAACGGCCGGTGTGCATACCCTTGGTGTCAGCTGGGGGTTCGGTGAGGCCGAGGAGCTCGAATCAGCGGGAGCGCACGCTGTACATCACGACTTTCGTACTCTTGAATCGGCGCTCGACAGGTTCCGGGCTGCCCTTGTCGAAACGGGAGCGCCGGCGTGAACGCGGCAACGTCCCGGCCTCTGAAACGCTTTTACAGCAAGGCGACAGCGCAGTCCGCCGGGACAGGGTGGAGCGTTGAACTCGACAAGCGACCCATCAAGACGCCGGCTGGTGCGTCCCTCATCCTGCCAAGTGAGCCACTGGCGAAAGCGGTCGCAGCCGAGTGGAATTGCCAGCCGGAAACGGTAGACATTGCCCGCCTGCATCTCACGCGCCTTGCAAACGTGGCGATTGACCGGACGCCGTTGACCCGCGCCGACCTGGTCGACGAGGTTGCCCGCTATTGCGAAACTGACCTGACGTGCTTCCTCGCCAGCGAAACGGCCCTTCGCAGGCGTCAGGATGAGGCGTGGAGACCCTGGCGGGACTGGGCGGGCAGGGTCCATGGAATGGTTCTGGTTCCGGTGGAGGGGGTGATCGCAGCGCCGCAGCCCGCCGATAGCCTCTACGCCGCCAGACAACTCGCGCAATCCTATGATGACTTTCGTCTGACGGGGCTCGCTTTTGGATGCGGGATTTTCGGATCTGCGGTATTGTCCTTCGCTGTCATTGAACGCGCGTTGGCCGCCGGAGAGGCTTTCGCTGCATCGGTGGTCGATGAATGCTACCAGGAGGAACAGTGGGGCCAGGACGCCGAAGCCGTGGCTGCGCGATCAAGCAAGGCTGCCGAAGCGGACGCGCTTGGCGTGTGGTCCCTGGCGCTCGCTGAAAACGCCTGATGTCAGCGGCCCTGAACCCGGGATTCAGCACTGCCCCTCTCGCCGCGACCGCCTGCGACCCTACTAACACACCGCCGGGGCGCGGCCACTAGCCAAGACCGTGGGGGGCTGATCACGACAGGAACGCCTTCAGGTCCGAGAGAAACCGGTCGAACTGGTCATGATGCAGCCAATGGCCGGCATTCTCGTAAACCTCCACTACGGCATCCTGAAAATGTGCGATCCGGCCATCCTCGGCAGGGTTTGAGGCCCAGCTATCGGTACCATAAAGCAGCAGTGTCGGACAGGTTATGCGTCCCCACAGGTGGTGAATATCGGCTTGGGGAATATCGAATGGCGGGAAGACACGGAACATATTGTCGAACTTCCAGCTATAGGTTCCGTCTTCATTCTGGCTGATGCCATGAACCGTCAGATGCCGCGCTTGCGCGTCGCTGAGGTGGTGGTTCACGCTTTTCATCCGGTCGTAGGCTTCGTCGAGTGATGCATAGCGCCGGGGCTGGCGGCCGGACATGGTGCGCCGATTGTCGATCCAGTCCCGCAATCGTGCATCGACGGGGTTGCCATACCGTTCCTTGATGACTTTTGGAGACGGACCCAGCCCTTCAATCGCCACAAGCTTGCTTACGGTATCGGGATAGATGCCGGTGTAGCGCAAGGCAATGTTACCGCCATAGGAGTGGGCAACCAGCGTGACGGGTGCGAGCTGTTTCTGGTGGATCAACTGGGCGAGGTCATAGACGTTCGCCATGGGTGAATAGTCGCCGGTTGCCGCCCAATCGCTGTCGCCATGGCCGCGCAGGTCGGGGGCAAGGATGTGCCAGTCGTCGCGCAGGGCCTGGGCGACCCAGTCCCAACTCCGGGAGTGATCGCGGCCACCATGGAGCAGGATCAGCGGCGGTGCGTCGGTGTTTCCCCAATCGGCGTAGCGTAGGCGCAGGCCCTGGGAGCGAAAGCTATGGGTCGTTGGTCCGATCATCATGCGTCCAGCTTAGAAGCACACGGCCAGCGATACCAGTGTCGGCGAGAGGACCGTAAACTTGCGCTTTCCCGGCAGCGCGATAGGACTTCCCCAGCGAACAAGTGAGTGAGGACAGGGAAGCCATGCAGGATGTGATCGAAGCGCTGGAAGCAAGGCGGGAACGGGCGCGGCTTGGCGGCGGCCAAGCGCGAATCGACCGCCAGCATGAGAAGGGGAAACTCACCGCCAGGGAGCGCGTGGAAGTCCTGCTCGATGAAGGCAGTTTCGAAGAGTTCGACATGTTCGTGGAACATGGCTGTGCCGATTTCGGCATGGAGAACCAGAAGATTCCAGGCGACGGTGTTGTAACGGGGCAGGGCACCATCAACGGCCGGCTGGTCTACGTCTTTTCGAAAGACTTTACGGTGTTTGGTGGGTCGCTTTCAAAGGCGCATGCCGCCAAGATCGTGAAGGTCCAGAAGTTTGCGGCCCAGAACGGGGCTCCAGTCATCGGCATTTTCGATGCCGGTGGTGCGCGGATTCAGGAAGGTGTCGACAGCCTCGCCGGCTATGCGGACATCTTTGTCGAGAATGTCCTGTCCTCCGGTGTCATCCCGCAGATTTCAGTCATCATGGGGCCTTGTGCGGGGGGAGACGTCTACTCGCCTGCCATGACCGACTTCATCTTCATGGTGAAGGATACCTCTTACATGTACGTGACCGGGCCCGACGTGGTGAAGACGGTGACGAATGAGGAAGTGACCCACGAAACCCTTGGCGGCGCTTCGGTCCATGCGAAGAAGTCGGGCGTTGTCGATGGCGCGTTCGAAAACGATATTGAGGCCCTCGTTCAGATGCGCCGCCTCTTCGATTTTCTCCCCTTGTCGAACCGAGAGGCGGCTCCGTCCCGCCCAAGTTTCGACGATGCTGAACGGCTGGAAATGAGCCTCGACAGCTTGATTCCTGCAAACCCCAATACGCCCTATGACATGAAGGAGCTGATCGAGAAGGTGGCCGACGAGGGCGATTTCTTCGAGATAAGTCCTGATTTCGGAGCCAACATTATTTGCGGGTTTGGCCGGTTGGAGGGATCATCGGTCGGCTTTGTGGCCAACCAGCCCATGACGCTCGCCGGTGTGCTGGACATCGACGCAAGTCGAAAGGCAGCGCGGTTTGTCCGCTTCTGTGACTGCTTCAATATCCCGATCGTTACATTTGTGGATGTGCCTGGGTTCATGCCAGGGACGAAGCAGGAGTATGGCGGATTGATCAAGCATGGCGCAAAGCTTTTGTTCGCGTTCACGGAAGCCACGGTTCCAAAAGTGACCGTAATCACCCGCAAGGCCTATGGCGGCGCCTATGATGTGATGAGTTCCAAGCATCTTCGCGGCGACGTCAACTATGCCTGGCCCACCGCCGAAATTGCCGTTATGGGCGCCAAGGGCGCGGTGGAAATCATTTTCCGATCAGAACTCGACGATCCAGACAAGATCGCCGAGCGAACGAAGGAGTATGAGGACAATTTCGCAAACCCCTACGTGGCGGCCCGCAAGGGGTATATCGACGACATCATCCGTCCGCACTCAACCCGCAAGCGCGTGGTGAAGGCTCTCCGGGCGCTCAGGACCAAGGATGTCGAAAACCCCTGGAAAAAACACGACAACATTCCGCTGTAGAGGAAAGGCGGGTCCAGGAGTTTCCCTCCGATGACGCCAGTCACTGCCATCGTAGGGGACGTTCACGGGATGCTAGCGCCGCTCCAGGCGCTACTCGAACGGCTTGCCCTGGGTGAGAGTGACCACCTCGTCTTTGTTGGAGACCTCGTTGACAAGGGTCCTGACCCTGCCGGTGTTGTTCGATACCTTCGCCGCCTGAACGAGACAGCGCCTTTCGCTGTTACGCTCGTCGAGGGGAACCACGAGGATCGGCACAGGCGCTATTTCATCAACAAGACCCGGCGCCCTGCCGTGGCGTTTACCATGGCGTCGGCGGCCTGGGACCTGCCCGCGCTGGACCTCCAACTGAGCAGCGCCGACAGGGACTTCCTGGCCGAGGCGGTGCCATTCCTGCGCGTGCCCGACTGGAACATCCTCGTTGTTCATGGCGGCATCCCCGGAAACATGGAGCAGTTTCCTGACACGCTCGATGAGGCAACCGCGCTGCGTGGCAAGGCGCGTGGCTTCTTCCGCCAGGTCTTGCGGACGCGTTATATTGCATCGGAGACTGGCAAGTTCCGCGCCTATGGTGCGGAGCTGCCGGGCGATCCGTTCTGGGCCGAGCGATACGACGGCCGGTTCGGCCATGTTGTGTTCGGCCACCAGCCATTTATCGAGGGGCCGGCCTGCTACCCGCACGCGACCGGCATCGACACCGCCGCCGTCCATGGCGGACACTTGACAGCGCTCGTGCTGCCCATGGCTGGTCCTGCGCGGTTCGAAACCGTACCTGCCGCAGAACACAGAACCTATCGGCATGGCCGGCAACCAACCCATCCCGGGAACCGCCTGTCGCTGGTGCGGCAGCCATGAGCCGTGGCGCGGTGGTGGGCCGGATACGCCCCTTGCGTTGGCTCGACTTCGGGCGCACGTCGAAGGCATGAAGGAGTTCGACGCCATCATTCCGGCCATGAAGCGGCTTGCGAAACCCAGCCGGCAGGTCGACCTGGAAGACGATGTTGCCCTATTGACCCCAGGGCGCGGCCAGATCGCAACGGTCGATGCCCTGGTCGAAGGCGTGCATTTCCTCCCCGGCGATCCATTGGAAACAGTAGCCCGGAAGCTCGTTCATGTGAATGTGTCGGACATTCTCTGCAAAGGTGCGCTCCCGTCAGAGGCGCTGCTGACCTTGGGCTGGCCCCGGGAACTGGATCAGGTTGACCTTGAGACCTTTGCCAGGGGGCTCGGCGAGGCGCTCTCTAAGTGGGAGATCAGCTTGATCGGGGGCGACACCGTACAGCATCCTGCCGGTTTGTTCCTCTCCATGACGCTGATAGGAGCCTGTATTGGCGAGGGGCCCGTGCGCCGCGGCGGCGGCAAGGCTGGCGACCATCTTTGGGTGACCGGCGAGATCGGCGCAGGTTACTTGGGATTGCGGGCGGCTCTGTCAGGTGACGGGGACTGCCAGCACCTAAGTCACTACCATGTACCAAGGTTGCCCCCGATTGGCACGGCGACCGTTCTGGCAAGCCACGCCCGGGCTGCGATGGACGTATCGGATGGCCTGCTTGGAGACGGGGCAGCCCTGGCAGAGGCGAGCGGCTGCGGCCTTGTCCTGGACCTGGATGTAGTCCCGTTTGCCGAACCGACCACAACGCGCTCGGAACGACTGGCCATGGCCACCGGTGGTGATGATTACCAATGCCTTTTCGCCGCTGACCCTGCGCGATCTGATCTTGTCGAGGCCGATGGCCGGACACGCGGCTTACGCCTTACGAAGATCGGTGAACTCACCGAATCACCTGGCCTGGAACTCCGCGACGGGGGTCGATCGGTGCCACTACCAGAGGTGCTTTCCTATCAGCATGGGGCGTAAGGCAAGGCGCTTTCCACTGCCTGACTAGTCCCGGGAGGTGACAGCGCTTGCCACCCTTGGTGGTGTTTGGCAGACGTCCTACCCATAAGGTTCCGCCGCTGGATCTGGCGCGGGCATCAAGGGGAGGTTCTCAATGACATTCTGGTTCTACGCGGCCTTGGCAGCGGGGCTGTTATCCGTTGCCTACGGGTTCATTCAGCGAAATTCGATCATGGCCGCATCACCGGGCAACGCCCGGATGCAGGAAATCGCCCAGGCCATTCGCGAGGGCGCCGATGCCTATCTCAGTCGGCAGTACCGCACGATCGCCTATGTCGGCGTGGTTGTCCTGGTCATCCTTTTCCTCGCTTTCCAGAGTTGGGAAGTCCCACTTGGCTTTGTTATCGGTGCGATGTTGTCAGGCATTGCCGGATTTATCGGCATGAAAGTATCGGTGCAGGCCAATGTGCGGACCACCGAGGCCTCGCGCAACAGCCTGCAGGCAGGGCTCGACGTGGCGTTCAAGTCGGGCGCCGTAACCGGTTTGCTGGTGGTCGGTCTCGCACTGATCGGAATCGTTGCCTATTACGGGCTGCTGATCGCAGGTGCTGGCTACGCCCCCGATGACCGCCACGTCATCGATGGCCTGGTGGCGCTCGGTTTCGGCGCATCGCTCATTTCGATTTTTGCCCGTCTCGGCGGTGGAATCTTCACCAAGGGCGCCGACGTTGGTGGCGACATGGTCGGCAAGGTCGAAGCGGGAATCCCCGAGGATGATCCGCGGAATGCCGCCACAATCGCAGACAATGTCGGTGACAATGTTGGCGACTGTGCAGGCATGGCTGCGGACCTGTTTGAAACCTATGCGGTGACGATCGTCGCCACCATGGTTCTGGGCGCGATCTATTTTGCGGACCTCGGTTACCTCGACGCGATCATGATGTTGCCGCTGGCGATCTGTGCGGTCTGCATTATTGCTTCCATCATCGGTACGTTTTTCGTGCGGCTTGGCGCGGGGTCCACGAATGTGATGGGCGCGCTCTACAAGGGCGTGATTGCAACCGGACTGATCTCGATGGCGCTCCTGGCAGTTGTCATCCAGAACGTCCTGCCCAATGGCTGGGGCGAGCTTCCCGGAGCAGGCGAAGCGCTCGGCCTGCTGGAGTTCGGAACAGCCAACGTGGCATCGGTGACCGGCGCTGACCTGTTCTTCTGCGGGGTTGCCGGCCTTGCCGTGACGGGGCTGATCATCTGGATCACGGAGTACTACACCGGCACCAATTACCGGCCGGTCCGTTCCGTCGCTAAGGCGTCCGAGTCGGGGCATGGCACGAACGTCATCCAGGGGCTGGCCGTATCGCTCGAGTCGACTGCACTTCCCGCGTTGACGATTATCGGCGGTATCCTGCTGACATTCAACCTGGCGGGCCTGTACGGCATCGCCATTGCGACGACAACCATGCTCGCGCTCGCCGGCATGATTGTCGCTCTTGATGCCTTCGGGCCGGTGACGGACAATGCCGGCGGTATCGCCGAAATGGCGGAACTGCCGAGCGAGGTCCGCAACACCACCGATACGCTTGATGCCGTGGGGAATACAACGAAAGCCGTGACCAAGGGCTACGCGATCGGTTCGGCTGGCCTTGGAGCCCTGGTTTTGTTCGCCGCCTATACGGAGGATTTGCGATACTTCGCCGCCCAGCCGGGAGGCTTCCTGTCGGGGGTCAGCGTCGATTTCGCCCTGTCTAATCCGTATGTTGTTGTTGGGCTGCTGTTCGGCGGTTTGCTGCCAAACCTCTTCGGCGGGATGTCCATGATGGCAGTGGGGCGCGCAGCCCAGGCGGTTGTCGAGGAAGTCCGGCGCCAGTTCCGGGAGATTCCGGGCATCATGGAAGGCGAGAACAAGCCCGACTATGGCCGCGCGGTGGACATCCTGACCCAGGCAGCGATCAGGGAAATGATCGTTCCGTCCTTGCTTCCGGTCCTGTCTCCGATTGTCTTGTTCCTGGTGATCTTTGTCATCGGCGGTAAAGCTGCCGCCCTGGCCGCGGTAGGCGCCATGTTGCTGGGCGTAATCGTGACAGGGCTATTCGTGGCCATTTCGATGACGTCGGGTGGCGGCGCCTGGGACAACGCCAAGAAGTATATCGAAGACGGCAACTATGGCGGGAAGGGGTCTGAAGCCCACAAGGCCGCGGTGACGGGCGATACGGTTGGCGATCCTTACAAGGATACGTCAGGCCCGGCCGTGAACCCGATGATCAAGATCACGAACATCGTGGCCTTGCTGATGCTGGCCTTCATGGCCGGTCTTTGATCGATAGACCTTGAAAAGTAAGTGTGAAACCCGCTGCCCCGAGGGTAAGCGGGTTTCATTTTTCGCCTGACTGGGGTGTTAAGACCGGAATGTTGCGGTAGGAACGGGGGATGATCACCCCGCAGCACGCCCAATTGATGGCATCATACAATGCCTGGCAGAACCAATCTCTCTACAGCGCTGCCGAAGGCCTGGAGGAAGAGGTTCTCGCCCTTGATGTGGGCGCGTTCTTCGGATCAATCCTTGGAACGCTAAACCATATCCTTTGGGCGGACAGGACGTGGATGAGCCGGTTCACGGCTGTTCCCAAGCCTGAGGTTGGCCTTGGCGAGTCGGCCCGTCTCTATGACGATCTCGTTCCCCTGTCAGAAGCCAGGGCGGCCCTTGATCAGGTGATCCTTGATTGGGCGCATGTGTTGACGGCCGATTGGTTGTCGGAACCGCTGGATTGGTATTCAGGCGCGGCCGGCAAGGACGTATCCATGCCATCCTGGATCTGCGTGACACATTTCTTCAACCATCAGACCCACCACCGCGGCCAGGTCCATGCGATGCTGACTGCCGCTGGTGCCGAGCCCGGTGATACCGACTTGTTCCTTATGTCGGGACTGGGCGCGGGTTAGCGGTTCAATCCTGCTCAGCCAAGGGTGAGGATCTGTCCCGCATTCGCAGGCACTGTTCCCGCCAATGCCTTGGCCCAGGCCTCATCAATCGCGGCCTCTCCCGCCCCGTGTGTCGGAGTGCAGAGCGACGCCGATGCGGGATAGAACCCATGGAGGTCGGTCGTCATCCGCTCCATGATACCGGGGCCAACGGCCTTGACCCGCGCGCTCGCCACATCAGGGACGAAGAAGAACTCTGGCGTCACACCCGAAAGCTGGCGCGGGCTTTTGTCGCCGGACCAATCGGTTGCCCCGACGATCAAGCTCCGAACCAGCGCGTCGCCCATCGTGTCGTGGACGTCGGCGTTGAGCGCAGGCGAGCCGCGGAAGTCCACATAGGCCGCAGGAGAGCGCGTACTCGCGAGATCGCCGAGGGCATCATAGGTTATCGTTGTGTCGTACAGGCCTGTTTCGCGGACGAAATCGGCATTCGCCGCAGAGGTCAGGCCAATGACCTCCGCACCGCCGTGCGTTTTGAGCGCATGGGCCATTGCCAGCGCCGTCTTGGACGATGCGCTTGATGCGACAACCGCCATCAGATCGGTATCACTGGCGTCGGTAAGCGTATCTGCGAGCCACCATCCCGTCGCATAGAGGGGGCGAAACAGCATCTGCTCGGCCTCGTACGCGGCGACATAGGCGGGATCGACATCGGTGTAGGAATAGGTACTGTAAATCGGGGCCAACCCCGCCCTGTGGGCCGCTCCATCCATGAACCCGGCATCTGTGGCCTTGGCAGCTGTAACGACCAACTCGTCGGAGATCGGGAAGTAGCCGTAGACGCGGCGTCCGACCTCCAGGCCCTCTGCCTTGCTTTCGCTGATTGTCGCGAAGCCCCAGACCGGCACCCGTCCCCAATTGGGGTCAGTTGCCGGAAAGAACGCCCAGTAATGCATGGGCTCTTCGCCGAAGGCTGCATAGGTGACGTTGTTTGCGGTCAATGCGAACGCATCGATTTTCAATCGAGCCTCGCCATCGGCGAGCGCGGCCGTCGGTGCATCGACCCATCGCGTTGTCTTGAGATCAGCCTTTGAGATCTGGTGCTGCCGGGTCATGCCGGTGTCCCCAGGTCGATCTGCAGTTTCGATATCGCATGCACGAAATTGCTGGGTGCAATTTCCTGCTCGCCGGTCCACCGCACATTCGGGAAGCGGCCCAGGATCTGACGATAGGCCGCTTCGAGTTGCATGTTTGCCACGCGCTGTCCCAGGCAGACATGGGGGCCGTGACCGAACGCCAGGTGTTCCTTGGCATTCGCGCGGGTGATGTCGAAGGCATCGGGCCGATCGAACTTCGCAGGATCCCGGTTTGCCGCGACATAGTACATCACGACCTTTTCGCCGGGCTGAAGCGGCTGGCCACCGAGTTTGGTTTCCTGGGCAACGGTCCGCCGCATGTATGTGACGGGGCTGACCAGGCGGATCGCTTCATGGACAAAGTTCGGGAAGAGGTCCGGATGATCCATGAGCTTCTGACGCTGGTCGAGGTGTTCGCTCAGCAAGCGCATGGTGCCCGACAGGGAGTTCCGGGTCGTATCATTGCCCGCAAAAACAATAAGCAACCATGAGCCATCGAGAAACTCGGGGCTGAGGGGTTCGCCGTCGATCTTTGCATTCGCAATGGCTGACAGAAGATCTTCCCTTGGCTCTTTCTGCCGCTCGGTCAGCAGGCTTCGGCCATAGTCGAACATCGCCTCGATTTCAGCCATGAATGCCATGATCTGTTCGGGGGTGACGTTGCCCAGCCCCTCCTGCTGGGCCTGGTACTGGGATTGTTCGAGGAAGTGCATCCAGTGGACCAGCTTCGGCCTGTCGGCCTCTGGCACACCCAGGATCTCGCAAAGCGTGAACAGCGGCAACTCCGCCGAAAAGTGCTCGACCATATCGACGACGGGGCCCTGGCGCTCCATCGCGTCCAGCAGCCGGGAGACTTCCGCATCAACCCGCTTCTTGAGTTCAGCCACGTAGTTTGCCCGGAAGAACTGCATATGCTCCATGCGAAGCGGTGTGTGATAGGGCCGGTCGAGATTGATGAGGCTGTTAAGGGACGACGCGTGCAGCAGCGGATGACGCGGCGCATCGGGGAGACCATAATTCATGAGGATGCCGCCCTTTTGGGACGAGTACGTTGCCGGATCGAGCTCGACAGCCTTCACCAGGTCGTACGAGGTCACCGCCCAGAAGCCGGCGCCCATGGTCTCGGGGTGCCACATCACCGGCGCGTTTTCCCGCATCTCCCTGAATGCGGCGTGTGTGTAGCCGCCATTGGTCGAGAACACCTCCGCATCGTTGAGTGGAACCGGCGGCTCGAGGTCGTAGACTGGCGTCGAAGACGGCGGTGAGGGTGGCGTTTCGACCTGATAGGTCTCTGTGATGTTCTGAAGTCCCAACTCGGCCTCCCTAGAAAGTGTACCGCACGGGGATCGATTTCGGCCCCCCGACGAAATTTGCGCGAATGAAGGTGGGCTCCCCTGCCAGTTCTATGGATTTTACCCGGGAGAACAATTCCTCGTACAGGACCATCATTTCCATGCGCGCCAGGTGCATGCCG
Source organism: Pseudomonadota bacterium (assembly GCA_038522375.1). GTDB lineage: Bacteria > Pseudomonadota > Alphaproteobacteria > Caulobacterales > Hyphomonadaceae > UBA5336. Next base: position 4,236 of record JBCBKE010000037.1, on the reverse strand, counting down.
AGGCACATGTGCCCGCCATAGCCGAAAGACATCAGCCGGTTCGGCGTACGGTCGACCTTGAAATCGAAGGGGTCCTCGAAAATGTCCTCATCCCGGTTGGCGGACGGGTAGCAGAGCAGGACGCTTTCCCCCTTGAGGATGGTCTTGCCCCGGATACGGTAATCGTCCTGGGCCGTGCGCATGAAATGCTTCACTGGCGTTGTCCACCGGATCGATTCATCGACGCAGGTCCTGGCATGGCCCGTTGGATCGGCCATGAATTTGGCGAGCTGGTCCGGCCGTTCCAGCATGCCAATGACACCGCCGCCCGTGGATGCGCTGGTGGTGTCATGACCGGCCGCAGCCACGATCACATAATAACTCATTGCTTCCAGTTCGCCGATCGGTTCGCCATCGATGGTCCCGTTGGCGATGATCGTGGAGACGTCGTCTTTCGGACTCTGTCTCCGGTCCTTCGTAATCGCAGTAAAGTAGAGGAAAAACTCCGCAAGCGTCTCTCGAATTGCAGACAGTCCTGCCTGGACGTCCTGGTTTTCGAGGGCATCCTTGTCCCGCGCGAGGTCCTGGTCCTGCGCGCCGAAAATCTCCTGGGTCAGCTTCAGCATCATCGGCTCGTCGGCTTCAGGCACCCCGAGGATCTGCATGATGACGCGCAGCGGATAGTAAAGGGCAATGTCCTGCTGGAAGTCGCATTCGCCGCCGAGGTCTTCCATCTTGTCGATGAATTCCTTGGCGATGGTACGAACCGCATCCTCCCGTTTCTTCACGTTCTGGGGCAGGAACCATTCCTGGGTCAGGTGGCGCAGCTTGTAGTGAAGCGGGTCGTCGAGTTGCACGAGCGTCTTCAGCAGGTGTGGCCCGCCGATCTTGGCATAGGTGAGGCTTTCAGCATCTTTGTAGGACAGAATTTCGCGCTCTCCATTTGTGAAGAGCGCGTTCTGCTTGCTGATCTCCATGATGTCGTCGTGCTTTGTGGCAGCCCAGAAGGGTCTGAAACGGTCCGGTTCACACCAGGCAAGCGGGTCTTCAGCCCGGAGGCGCCTGAACGCGGCATCAAGAACGGACTGGTTGGCGTAACTGCTCGGATCTGTGATCACGCCGCCAAGCTCTGACGCAGCTGGCGTCATCGTTCGCGACGCATCCATCTTCGTCTCGGGCGGCGTTGCCAAAACAGCATCCGTCATCGATCCAGTCTCCCTTGTGCGCAGGACCTGACACCCGCGTCATTTACCGGGATACTAGACCCTTAGCGCCGTTTTCGGAACCGTGACTTAGGGGGAGGACGGTCAGGTTTTTCTCCCGAACGCCCTTCAGGTTCGAAATCGAGTTCGGGAAGGATAGGCCCCAAAACCTCGGGCAGCCGGTCGGGCGGCACCTCAGCGACGGCGCCCGGTCGCAGATCGGCCAACTCGAACGGGCCGTAGTGGGTGCGGATGAGCCTGTTGACCGTGAGCCCGACAGCATCCAGTGCCCGGCGCACCTCGCGCTTCTTGCCCTCCTTCAGGGACACGCTAAGCCAGTTGTTCGAGCCCGTCTCCTGGTCAAGCACGGCCTCGATCGCGCCAAACCGTTCGCCATCGACCGTGATCCCCGAAGCCAGGCTTTCCAGCTTGCGGTCATCGACCAGGCCAAAGGCGCGGGCGCGGTAGCGACGTTCGAAGGCGTGTTTCGGGAGTTCGAGGGCGCGGGCGAGGGCGCCGTCATTGGTCAGCAGCAAGAGCCCTTCAGTATTGATATCAAGCCGTCCAATCGTCACCACGCGCGGCAGGTCCTTTGGCAACTGTTCGAATATGGTCGTGCGTCCCGCCGGGTCGGCGTTCGTTGTAATCAACCCCGCCGGCTTGTGATAACGCCAAAGGCGGGTGGCATCGGGCGGCTGAATGATTTTCCGGCCAACGCGGATTGTTTCCCTGCCTGTAACCTTGCGGGCAGGGGTCATCAGGCGCTCGCCATTGATACTGACTTTCCCCGCTTCGATGAGCGCTTCGCAGGCACGCCGCGAGCCCACGCCGGCCCGCGCGAGGTACTTGGCGATCCGCTCACCCTCGCTCCAGTCCTGCGGTGTCGTTTTGTCCTTGTCGCGGCGCAGGGGCCGGGTCTTGCGAACCGGTCGCTTGGGCCGGCCCGTCTCCCGACGCTCCGCCATGTGAAATCCCGTGTCTAGCGGGTCTGGGAATGGACGAGGGGGATGATCAGCGCAAGACCTACGATCACCTCAAGGGCGACCAGTTTCCAATTGAGACTCGGATTGACGGCATGATCAGTGTCGAGAAACAGCGCCGCAGAGCGCCCGATGGCGGCCCCGAACCAGCCGGCCGCCATTATGGTGGTGGCGGCAACTGCAATCGGGCCTGCCGCAAGCAGCGCAATGGCAATGGCTGTCAGATGCAGGCCTGCCAGGGTGCCGCCAAACGTGGCCCTGAACTCGGCAAAGCCGCCCGGCCTGTCGGGATCGGCTTGCAGCCTGACGCTGGTCGCCGCGAACTGTGGGCTGGCAAGGCATGCCAAGCCGTAGAGCGCTCCGAACGCAAGGGCGATAATCGCAAGATAGTCGAACGGTGTCATGTTCCCTTTACGTCGGTCGATCACGTCTGGATTGCCGCAATCCTGGTTAATTTACGCCTGCGGCCTTCCAGGCGTCCTTTGGCCAACGCCGGTGCTGCCAGAACCATTGCCCCGGCTCGGCCCGTACCTGATCCTCGATAAAAGCGCTGATCTGAGCCACCAGCCGCGCGACATCGGCTTCGGTATCGCCGGTCTTCGTGGGTGTTATCGGGTCATGGATTGTGACCCGAAAGCGTGCAGGCCCTGTCCTGACCGTGGAGACGGGCACGATCGGTACGCCGTATTTCAAAGCAAGCCGACTGGGGCCCGGTGCAGTCATCGCATCGTGCCCGAAGAACGGACTGGGAATCCCTTGGTTGAATTTCTGGTCATTCATCAGCGCGACAACGCGTCCCTGGGATAGCGCGCGCATCAACTCTCGCGTCCCCAGCCCCTTCGGAGCCAAAACGCCGATTCCGTAAGCGCGCCGCACGGCATCAACCTTTCGATCAATGTGGGGGTTGTTCAGGGCGCGGTAGGTGACAAGGCAATCCACCGGCCTGCGGCAGATGACGGCGGCCATCACCTCCCAGTTTGCAAAATGGCCGGAGATCATCACCGCGCCCGTCTCGGCCGCTTCAATCGTATCAAGGCGCTCTGCGTTGATCACATCAACGCGGCCACCTTGATAGGGATCAATCGCCGGCAGATGGGGAAGTTCCCCCGCCGTTCGCCCCACGCTTTCCCAGGCTTTCAGAGCTGTTGCGTGCACTTGTTGGTCACTCCATTCAGGGAACGCCAGGCGCAGGTTCTTGAGCACGGTCTTGTGTTGGGATAGGCGCGGACCGATCCACCTTACAATCGCGCCTGCGGTGTTCGACGCCCGGTCAGGTCCAAGCGCCTTCATCGGCCACCAATAGAACAGGTCCCAGGCAACTGATTCGAGGCGCCACTGGAACCGCTGCAATGCCGTGGAGCGATCATCAATGTCGGAGGGGCGGAGATAGGCTGCGCGCTTGTCAGTCATGGGACACCGCTCCTATCGCCGTCTGCAGGAGGCGATCAAGGGTGTTGGCCGGCACGATCTCAACGCCGATTGGCCAAACGCTGACGGTTTCGGCAAAAGCTGTCGGCAGTTTCACGGCGTCCTTTTCCGTGGTGATCAGCGTGGCGCCTCGTTCCTGCGCCAGCGTCTGGAGCCAGGCAAGCTCGCGGGCCGTGTAAGTATGGTGGTCTGGGTAGGAGACGGTCTCGGCGAGCACCGCGCCCACCGCTTCGAGGCTGTCGAAGAACTTCTGCGGCCGGCCGATGCCGGCGAACGCGACCAGCGGACCGGTCGGGGGCGCCGCCGTTGGGATGATGGATGCCCTCAGGACAGGGCAGGGCCAGTTCCCGTCTGGGTCTGGCCCCGCACCCGACAGGACGACAGCATTTGCCCGTTGCAGGCCAGCAGATACAGGTTCTCTCAGGGGCCCCTTGGGAAAAACATGGCCATTGCCGAACGGGTCGCCCGCATCCAGCACAACAAGGCTGAGATCGCGGTGAAGTGAGGGGTTCTGGTGTCCGTCATCCATGATGATCACCTGGACACCATCGGCGACCATTGCGTCAGCCGCCGATGGCCGGTCTGCGCCGATCCAGGTTTCCCCCCTTGCTGCAAGCATGAGGGGTTCGTCGCCGACTTCGGACGCG
>JBCBKE010000036.1:0-31873 GCA_038522375.1 Pseudomonadota bacterium | reverse complement strand
TTGTGGGACTGAAACATAGCCATTCTTGCAAAGCGAGACCGGCCCTCTTCCGAGGGGCCGGTCTCTTCGCGCTGGGCGAGGTCTAACCCCGCCAGAACCGGCGACTGAGTACGACAAAAACTGCAATGAACTCGAGCCGCCCGAGGAGCATTGCGATCGCGCACACCCATTTCGCAAAGGGCGTCAGCGTCTGGAACGTACCGTTTGGTCCAATCTCCGCGCCAAGCCCGGGCCCGACATTTGAGACCGATGTTGCCGCGGCAGAAATCGCTGTCAGCGGGTCATCGACCTGTGTTCCCAGAAGTGCAGCGGCAACAACAAAGGTTGCGATATAGAGCCAGACAAACACCATCACCGACTGAAGCGTGTCCTCGTCCACGATCCGGCCGTTGTAACGAACGGGCGCAAGCTGGTGGGGCCTGACCACCCGTTCTGCATGGGCGAAGATCGCCTTCACGGAGATTTCCAGCCGAAACATCTTGATTCCGCAGGCTGCCGAACCGGCACATCCACCGAAAAACGTGAGCAAAAGGAAGAGGACGACAACGGTGTCGCCCCACTCGTCATAGCTCGCTGATGCATATCCGGTCCCTGTCATGATCGAGATCACGTTGAACATGCTGTGGGTGAACGCCTCCAATTGAGTGCCGAAGCCGTTCGGCTCAGTGCGCTGGAGGAGCATGAAAACCAGCAGCGTGAAGCCGGCAATGAGGGCGAGATACAGCCGAGGCTGGCTTTCGGTGAACAGACGGACCGGCGCGCCCCTCAACAGCGCAAGCGCCAGCAGGCTGAACGGTAGACCGGCTGCAAACATGAAGACAATTGCGACCCACATCGCCCCGGTATCGGCAAAGAAGCGGAACGAGGCGTCATGGGTGGAGTATCCTCCAGCAGCGACCGTGGTCATGGCATGGGCGACCGCGTCAAAGGGTGTCATCCCCGTCGCGAGGTATCCAAGGGCACACAGCCCCGAAAGCATGAGGTAAACAACGCCAGTCTGGGCTGCGATGTCTGCAACCCGCGGCAGGAACTTTCCCGACTGGTCCGAACTTTCGAGCTGGAAGAGTTGCATCCCGCCGACCTTCAGTGTCGGCAGGATGGCAATTGCCGTAACGATAATCCCGATGCCGCCAATCCACTGCAGGATTGCCCGCCATAACAGGATACCACGCGGCTGGTCATCCAACCCGGTGATGACCGTTGCTCCAGTGGTTGTCAGCCCGGAAATGCTTTCGAACATGGCGTCCGTGAAGGACATCCCCGATCCGATCAATGGTGCAGCCGCCACCAGCGGCAGAACAACCCAGACCATCACGGTAAGCAGGAATGCCTCCCTTTGACCGGTTCGGGGAGGCCGTGGCCCCCTCATCAGGAGATAGACAATGGCGCCAGCCAACATGGCCAGGAAGGCGTTAACGGCAAAGATCGCCCAATCTGGACGGCCATCAACGATATCGATGACCGCCGACGGAACCATTGCGGCCCCCAACAGAGCCGTCATGATGCCGAGAGCCAGAAGAACGGCGCGCCACTCCATGGGAAGGGAGTTAGCGCAAAAGCCTCAAAATCCTGTCAATTTTGGCACCATTCCGGCACCGCCCTTTGAAAATCGGCACCATGGCGCATGATCAGGTTTCCTCAGCCTTCAACCGTTCAAGCGAGCGTATGTCCGCGGCCACCTGGCCGTGTATGGTGCGAAGAAGGGTTCTGGACCGGTCCGTTCGCGTATCGGGCAGCTTTGCCTTGATCCGCTTCAAGAGCGCTTTCTCGACCCGTAGAGTAGCGTCGATTGCAACTTCGGTATCGTTTGCCACGACCGTACGAAGGTCGGCGTAAAGCCTGCTGGGTGCGCCGAATGCTCCGCCATACTGGTCCGCCTCACCGCCCAGGGCATTGACCCTGCGTTGGACCTGGAGAAGTTCCTTGGCCCGTTGGTCTGCCAGTGCGTTGAGGGACGCCCGCACCCGACGCCCATTGTCGGTCATGCGGGCGGCATTGCGATAGCTGGTCTCGGCATCGATCAGCAGGGTTGCAACCGAATTGAGGGCGCCGATTTCCTCAATCCGGCTTTCGGACAGGGAGGTCATGTCAGCGCTTAACCCAGGCCGGGGCGGCTCGGACGTGGCGCACGCGGCTAGCGACAACGCGAAAACACAGACGATGGATTTGGTGAACACTGTCATGGGACCACACCTTTCATGGTTTCGAGGCCGGCCCATTCCTGACAAGGCCGGTGGTCGATTGATATTTGTGAGTAAGCCACACGCAGGATAATTCCGGACAATAGCGGGACATCAGTCGTGCCCTGCGAAGCCCTCTTCCTGGAGGCGACAAGACAGAGCGATCAACCAGAGGTCCAGTTACGGTTCAGTAGGAAACGAAGGGGACAACCATCCGTAAACTTCGAAGCAATCCGACGATCAGTCGGCGAACGGTGCCACCTTCACCGCTGCGAAATAATGGTTTTTCCCTTGATCCTGGCATCTACCCTTCAAACGAAGTCCGGCGTCCACGATAAGCTGTTCATAGGCTTCCGCTCCCAGCGAGCGCGAGGGGAGCGCCGTCAGCGTGTCGGCCCATTCGCACGCTTGCCGTGGTGCCGAAAACAGGAACGCTCCAGATCGCTTCAGCGCAGCGGCAACCCGGTAGAAAAGCGCCCTCTGTTCAACCTCACCGAGCAGGAACACCAGGCCTATTGCGGTCATGCCGTGGAATGTCTTGCCGAAAAACTCACTGTGCTCGACCGCCTCACAGGCAACCTCCAATTGGGGAAAGCGTTGCCGGCAGGCTGCCACCATCGCCGGAGAGGCGTCGATGGCTGATACGGTCAACCCGGCATCGATCAGGGCTTCAGTCACGGGCTGGCCGTAACCGCACCCCAGATCAAGCACCGAACCACCCTGAGGAAATGCACCAGCCCATTGGGCAATCACATCACGGCCCAGCGTCGATCGCATGGCGATGAAGCTGTGGGCCGCCGCGTCGTAGCCATTCGACAAGTCTTCTGTCACGCGACCTTCTCACCGTGTCCCGGGCTGCGATGCCCGGGCTGCGAAGCAAAAAGGATGGTTGGAGCCTGGTTAAACCGCCTCTTCCGCGTCGTCTTCTTCCTCGGAGGACTTGGCCGGTGGAGATTTGACCTCGACATATTTGAAGCTGAGCGTGTCCTCGTCCTTCTTGTCGATATCGATCTTGACGGTGCCGCCTTTCGTGAGCTTCCCGAACAGAAGTTCCTCCGCCATGGGCTTCTTGACTTCTTCCTGGATTGTACGGGCGAGGGGCCGGGCCCCCATCTCCGAATCGAAGCCGCGCTTGGCCAGCCACTCCCGCGCGCGTTTCGTGATTTCGATGGTCACGTTGCGATCGGCCAGTTGCAGCTCCAACTGGAGCACGAACTTCTCCACCACTCGGTCGATGATCTCCGGGGTCAAACCACCAAATTTGATAGTGGAATCCAGCCGGTTGCGGAATTCGGGGGTAAACATCCGCTTCAGCGCTTCGTCCACTTCGCCGTCCTTCTTGCCCGCACCGAACCCGATTGAATTCTTGGCAGCATCCGACGCGCCGGCATTCGTCGTCATGATCAGAATCACATTGCGGAAGTCGACCTTGCGGCCGTTCGCATCGGTCAGCGCGCCATTGTCCATGACCTGGAGCAGGATGTTGAACAGGTCTGGATGGGCCTTTTCGATCTCGTCCAGCAGCAGGACGCAATGGGGGTTCTGATCGACACCATCGGTGAGCAAGCCGCCCTGATCATACCCGACATAGCCGGGGGGTGCACCGATCAGTCGGCTGACCGTATGGCGCTCCATGTATTCGGACATGTCGAAGCGCAGCATCTCGACACCGAGTATGGAGGCAAGCTGTTTGGCGGCCTCGGTCTTGCCGACCCCGGTTGGCCCTGTGAAAAGATACGAACCGATCGGCTTGTTCGGCTCGCGCAGGCCGGCGCGCGCCATCTTGACCGACGCGGCGAGCGCGTCCAGCGCCTCGTCCTGGCCGAACACCACCCGCTTGAGATCCGCGTCCAGCGATTTGAGCCGGTTGGCATCGTCCTTTGTGACCTGTTTGGGGGGGATGCGCGCGATCTTGGCAACGATCGCTTCGATATCCTTTACGCCAACGGTCTTCCTGCGCTTGCCCTCGGGCTTGAGCCACTGGCTGGCGCCCGCCTCATCAATCACGTCGATCGCCTTGTCGGGCAGCTTGCGATCGGTCAAGTACCGATCCGAAAGCTCGACAGCGGCCTTGATGGCCTCGTTGGTATAGCGAAGTCCGTGGAACTCCTCGAATTTCGACTTCAGGCCCTGCAGGATTTTGATGGCATCGGGCACCGTCGGCTCGACCACGTCGATCTTGCGGAACCGGCGGCTTAGCGCCCGGTCCTTCTCGAAATGCTGTTTGTATTCCTTGAAGGTGGTCGACCCCATGCAGCGAAGGTCACCATTCTGGAGCGAGGGTTTCAGCAGGTTGGACGCATCCATGGCCCCGCCCGAGGTCGCACCTGCGCCAATCACCGTGTGGATTTCGTCGATGAAAAGGATCCCCTTCTCGAGGTTCTCCATTTCCTTCATGACCGACTTCAGCCGCTCTTCGAAATCACCGCGATACCGCGTTCCCGCAAGCAGCGCGCCCATATCGAGTGAATAGATGACCGCGTCCTCGAGAATCGCCGGCACTTCTTCGTCAACGATCTGCTTGGCCAGGCCCTCAGCAATGGCGGTTTTCCCAACGCCCGGATCGCCAACCAGTATCGGATTGTTCTTGTTCCGCCGGCACAGGATTTCAATGCACCGCTCGATTTCCATTTCCCGCCCGATCAGGGGATCGATCTTCCCCGCCCGGGCCTTCTGGTTGAGGTTCACGCAGTAGGCATCGAGCGCTTCATTGCCCGACTTCACATTGCCGTCTTCATTGGTCTCGGCGCCACGCGGCGTCTGCGACCGGGACGCGCCCGACTTCTTGGCAACTCCATGGGAAATGTAATTCACAGCGTCGTATCGCGTCATGTCCTGCTCTTGCAGGAAGTAGGCAGCGTGGCTCTCCCGTTCGGAGAAAATCGAGACAAGGATATTGGCTCCCGTCACCTCGTCCCGACCAGAACTTTCCACGTGCAGGATAGCCCTCTGGACGACCCGTTGAAAGGCGGCAGTCGGCTGGACGCGCCCGGCCCCGTCATCGACGATCAGGCTCGATAACTCATCATCGAGATAACCTGCCAGATCGGCACCCAGACGGTCCAGGTCCACCTTGCAAGCCGTCATCACTTCCGACGCCTCATCATCTTCAATGAGAGCGAGCAGAAGGTGCTCCAGTGTCGCATACTCATGGTCCCGGTCAGCGGCAAATGTCAGCGCGCGTTCGAGGGCTTGTTCGAGGCTGGGGGTCAGGCTTGGCAAGGTATACCTCTAATCACTAATCGTCTTTTTCCATAACACACTGCAGCGGATGCTCGTTGCGCTGGGCCATATCGAGGACCTGGGCAACCTTCGTTTCCGCAACCTCATAGGTGAACACCCCGCACAGTCCGACGCCCTTCTGGTGGACGTGCAGCATGATGCGTGTGGCCTCCTCCCGGCTCTTGTTAAAGAACCGTTCGAGAACGAACACCACAAACTCCATCGGCGTGTAATCGTCATTCAGCAGCATCACCCGGTAGAGGGACGGCTTTTTTGTCCTAACGCGCGTTTTCGTTGCGATACCCAGGTCCTGGTCGCCACCCTTGTCCCCGCCCCCGGGGGAGGCCGGCCCGATCGGATCATTCATTCGCAGCGGGATCATGGTCTGTCTCACGTTCTGGATCTCATTGCGCGCAGCATGCGTCATAGCCTGACCATCACCGGCGTGTGTTTCAAGGCCGGATTCATGTTGAGCCGAGTTTTTCAAGCAGCATGCGCACCCTTTTGGCATTTGCGCCCAGATCCGAATAGCCGATGCGGGACCGGGAATACACTGCCAGCTGGGACCGGTTTTCGTCGGTCGCCACCGCTAGGGCAGCGACGTCGATATCATCCTTGAACCGAAGCAGCGCCGTTGTCGCCACCGCTTTCAGTCGCAACGAGCCCGCGTCTCGCGCTGAGATGCTGATACGATTTTCACCCTCAAGCGCAGTGGTGATGGCCCCGAGGAGTTGCTGAGGGGAGTGATCGAATACGGGTGAGACGTCATCCGGCGTCGCAGTTCGGCACAACGCCTCTGGCGCCAGGAGATACGTATTCGGCGATGTTGGCCGGATCAGCGTTTCGAAATCGATAAAATCTTGCACCGCAGGGATATGGGCTTTGAAGACGAGGTCGTCCAGATGCAATGAAAGCCGGCCTCCAGAAGAGACCGGCTTTCAAGGACATCGGGTCGGGGCGCTAAGCCCGGATCACGCGGCTTACTTCACGGCGTTGAGCTTCTCAACAAACTGACCAGCATGCGCATTGAGCGGCTCTGCAGCTTCCCGCATCGTCTCAGCCATGAGCGTTGCGACGGCGTTGGCTTCGGTCATGTAGGTTTCCATGGCGGCCTTCGAGAAATTCGCCTGCATCTCGACGGCTTCCTGAACCGATTTCACACCGGCGATCGACTTCGACGCTTCCATCATGGTGCCCATGGCGGTCTGGAAGAAGGCCAGGCTGCGTGCGTTGGCTTCCTGCATTCCCTTGGCAGACACCCGCGCGCTTTCGGCAACGGCGGAATAACCCTCGCGCTGCATCTCGGTCATCTCGCTGGCAAGCGCCATCATGCGCTCCATGCCTTCCTTCATCGCTTCCGGCGACAGCGTGGTGTCACCATTCATCATTGGGAAAGGAAACTGTGGGGTTTGTGATTTTGCTGCTTTGGGCATCGATTCCGCTCCTTTTCATCTCTGCTGAGTCTCCGTATAGCTCATCGTGTTCGCAGATGCAAGAAAAATTGTGCACTGCAACATTTCCATCGCCAGCACCTTCGTGCCCAAGCCTCGGCTGGATTAATCATCCCGAAACCGTATGTCACGAACTTGCCATGATCTTTGCAAGGCATCGCCTGAAACGTGCGATTGAGGAACACTTATGGGATTGCAATTGTTCAAGGCGTTCACTCTGCGAATGGCTGCCCTGTCCCTGGTGCTGGCAGCCGGCGTTGTCGCCCTGCCCGCAAGCGCTGAAAAGTATGCCTCCATCGTGGTCGATGACCGAACCGGCACGGTGCTCCATGCCCGCCACGCCGACGCTCCGCGCCACCCCGCCTCGCTCACCAAGGTGATGACCCTCTACATGCTCTTCGACGAAATCGAAGCGGGTCGGATTTCCCTGGACGATCAAATGACTGTCTCACGCAAGGCCGCGAAGCAACCACCGTCCAAGCTCAGACTTCGGCACGGGCGGTCCATCAAGGTCAGCGATGCGATCGATGCGCTGGTAACCAAGTCCGCCAACGATGTGGCCGTCGTGGTTGCTGAGCATATAGCCGGCACGGAGGATCGGTTCAGCGCACTGATGACGGTCAAGGCCCGCACACTGGGCATGAACGATACGCTGTTCAAGAACGCGTCGGGCCTTCACCACGCAGAGCAAGTGACGACAGCCCGCGACATGGCGAGACTCGCCGACGCCATCATGGCCGACCACCCCGCCTTCTACGCCTATTTCTCAACATCGTCCTTCAAGTATGCGGGACGGACCTACAAGAACCACAACAAGCTGCTCGGCACGGTTGATGGTGTCGATGGGATCAAGACCGGATATACGCGGGCATCGGGCTACAATCTGATGGCGGCCGCAGAACGGTCCGACCAGCGCGTGATCACCGTCATGTTGGGCGGTCACAGTTCCCATTCCCGCAATGGCCATGTCGAAGCGTTGATTGAGGCCGCTTTCGATGCGTTGGCGCCAACCATGGAAACCCAGGACGATCAGCCGGTACAAACCGTTGCGTTCGACGCCATACTGGCGCCGGTTCACCCCAATGCCGCGGCAGTTCCGATGCTGAATGGCAAGCCCTTCGTCGTCGAGGGAGATGAAAACTGAAGCCTCGGCCCTTCGTTGCATCCCAGACCGCCGCTGCAGATACCGGCTGCAGCGACTATCCTAGGTCCAGTGGCGCTTGAGCCGTTCCGCAATACGCTCAGGCCTTTCACAGACCGCCCAATGGCCAGCGCCCTCCTCCACATGCAGATCGACACCTCGTCGCAGGCAGAACTGACGGGCGATGGATATATCGACATAGGGGTCCTGGTCACCCCAGATCACAAGACCTCGGTCCGGCAATCCGGAAAGATCGGTGCCCCAATCCAGAGGCATGGTTTTCGCCGACCGGTAGAGCTTCAGGATTGATCGCTTCATGGTCTTGTTCATGAATGGCGCTTCATGGGCTGCGAGTGCGGCAGGCATCCCAGCATCGACAAGCCCCTGCTCCAGCCGTGATTGCGTCACCAACGCCATCACAAGTTCTCCCAGCACCGGTGTCTGCCATTGGCGCGCAGCCTTGTGCCAGCGATAGCCAGGTTCGGGAAGCGCATTGCTCACAGCCCAGGTTTGCAGCAGGTCGGGTCGTTGATGTGCGGCGCGAACACACAGGAGAGCGCCCCAATCATGTCCAACCAGGTCAACGGGCCCGGACGCGGTGTAGACCGCTTCCAAAGCCTCAATCAGCCAGTTCAGGTAGGCGTCCTTGGTCGATGAGAACCCGGCAGGAACCTCCGTGCCAAACCCCGGCAGGGCGAGTGTCGAATAGGCGTTCTCCTCAAACGCCAAGGCGCCAACAAGAGGTTCCCACATGGCGGGTGTATCCGGAACGCCATGGACAAACACCGCCGTCATGAAACCGGCCCATCGGCGTTCACCTCGAGCGCGTCCAGCACGGCCATCCATGCGGCCGCCCTGTCATCGGTCCACGCCGCCGCGCATGCCTCTCGCGTTACATCCCGAATGGCTTCGAACATGTCATTGAAGTGTTCTGGCAACACCCCGTAGGCCTGATGATCTGACCGTGCCGCATCGAGAATAAACCGCTGGGTCCGGTCGCCTTCCGCAATGCCCAGCAGGGCCGTGATGCACGTTTCGAGCATGCTGCCGCGGACACCGCCGTCTGTATCCAGGACAAAGAGCGCTTGGTAATCGGGGTGCCGACCGAAGAGCCAGTCATAGATCTGAAGGGCTGGATCGCCATGCTTGTCGGCCAGAATTTCAAGCGTCTGGCTGATCAGGTCAGCTTTTCCCATTATCCCGCTCGGCCGTTTCCTGCGCTTTGCGGAGCCGCTCACGACGCACATCAAGGCGAGCATCAAGGGCGGCGCTTCGTCCCCAACGGCCAAAGGCCGACCGCCTGGCGTCGTCGCCATCACCGCTCTGATCTGAGCGGCGGCGTTCGAAGGCGCGGACAAGCATTGTCAGGCGCATGCCGATGTAGACCGCAATGGCAAGCGACAGGAGCATGATGGTCCGAACCTCCGGCGCCAGGGGGTCGATCCCGTTCTGCACGAAGAGCCCATAGCCGAGGCCGAGTGCCAGGAGGGTGAACCCGATCGAATAAAGCGCAAATCTCATCGTTCAAACCTGACCGCTCTTGGAAAAGAGATCAAGACAGCCGCTCTACCACCAGACAGCCGGTTTCGCCTTGAACGCAGCCGCACGCTCCAATGCCGCGCCAACCTTGAATACGGTTTCCTCATCAAGCGCCTTGCCGATCACCTGCAAACCGAGGGGTAATCCTTCACGGCTGATCGCTGCAGGGATCGATATCCCTGGAAGCCCGGCAAGATTGGCCGTCACGGTGAAAATGTCGTTGAGATACATTTCCACTGGATCGGCGTTCTTTTCACCGAACGCAAACGCCGCGCTTGGGCAGGTTGGGGTCAGCAGCGCATCCACGGTTTCGAATGCTGTGGTGAAATCCTCGAGAATTCGTGTCCGCACCTTCTGGGCCCGCAGATAATAGGCGTCATAGTAGCCAGACGACAGCACGTAGGTACCTATCATCAGCCGCCGCTGGACCTCTGCGCCAAAGCCGCCCGCACGTGTGGCCTCGTAGGTCGCTGTCAGATCGTCGCTCTCAATGCGGGCGCCATAACGCATGCCATCATAGCGAGCCAGGTTGGACGATGCTTCGGCTGGCGCCACGATGTAATAGGCCGGAAGCGCATATTTCGTATGCGGAAGGGACACATCCACAATCGTCGCGCCAGCGTCCTTGAGCCATGTGATCCCCTGTTGCCAGAGATCCTCGATCTCCGAGGGCATGCCATCCATCCGGTATTCCCCTGGAACGCCGATGGTCATCCCCTTGATCGACTTGCCGACCGCCTTTCGCCAGTTCGGGGTCTCAACCGCCAGTGACGTGGAATCCCTGGCATCGTGACTACACATCACCTCGAGCATGATGGCCGCATCTTCCACCGATTTCGCAATCGGTCCTGCCTGGTCCAATGAGGACGCAAACGCCACCATGCCATACCGGCTTGCCCGGCCATAGGTCGGCTTGATCCCCACGGTTCCGGTAAAGGCCGCGGGCTGGCGGATGGAGCCGCCCGTGTCCGACGCCGTTGCGGCCAGGCAGAGATCGGCAGCCACTGCGGTAGCCGACCCGCCCGAAGATCCGCCAGGGGTCAGGCTCTTATTGTCTCCGCTGCGTCGCCACGGGTTCGACACGGGACCGAACCGGGACGTCTCGTTCGACGAGCCCATGGCGAACTCATCCATGTTCAGCTTGCCAAGCATCACACCGCCCGCATCCCAGAGATTCTGTGTCACAGTGGACTCGTAAGGAGGGGTGAACTCACCCAGAATTCCGGAGCAGGCCGTTGTCCGCACGCCTTTCGTACAGAACAGGTCCTTTACGCCCAGCGGCGCCCCATCCAGCTTGCCGAGTCGGGGTCGCTTTTTCGCTCGCCGCTCATCTGATGCATCGGCCTGGGCCAGGGCACGATCGGCAGTGGTGACAACAAACGCATTGAGAGAGCCGTTCGCACCCTCGATGGCCCGCAAGTAAGCCTCCGTCAGCTCCCGCGAAGAAACGGTCTTGGCCTTCAGGGCATCAAGCGCCCCTGCCAATGTCAATCGAGTGAGCTCGCTCATGGGAAAATCGTTCCGGTCCTGCCGATGATCGGCGCCTTGGTAGGACGGGGCACGGACCAAACGCAAGTCCACCTCCGTCGCTTTTCCCAGCCGGTGACCATGCAGCACAGCACCCGCGCGCTGATGGTGGTCGATTGGACCGCAGGCGTCGCCGCCGATTCCTGGACTTGCGGTTACCTACTCAACGGATTTCGGCACGACGAAGAAGCCATCGACCGACTTTGGCGCATTGGCGAGTATGTCAGGCGCCTTGTTGCCATCGCTGACCACGTCCTCTCGCTGGGGCAACGTCGTATCGACCACGGAGGTCATCGGCTCGACGCCATCGACATCGACTTCATTGAGCTGTTCAATCCAGTCGAGGATGCCACTCAATTCGGCTGCCAGTGGTTCGAGACGTGCGTCTGGGACTGCTATGCGGCTCAATCGGGCAACCTTCATCACGTCGTCCTTCGTCACGCTCATATACGGCTCCTCAGTGCGATGAGTTTCGGTAGGCGGTCGCCAAGTCCCAGGCAAGCCCCTATGGCTAGAGCATGGCTATCTGCGCGCTGTCTGACCTCCCCGAACGGGGCGTCCTTCTTGGCCTGGATCCGGGTACCAAGACCATTGGCGTGGCGGCCAGCGATCGCTTGCGCCTGATTGCGACGCCGGTGGAGACAATCACCCGGGGCCGGAAGATGGCGCCGGCCCTCGATCGGCTGTTCGCACTCGCCGCTGACAGGGAGACTGTTGGCCTCGTCATTGGCCTGCCCCTCAACATGGATGGGACAGAAGGCCCCCGCGCCCAGTCGGCACGGGCGTTCGCCCGCAACATCATCATGTCGAAGGACTTCCCGATCGCCTTCCAGGACGAGCGCCTGTCCAGCGCCCAGGCAGAACGGGACATGATCGCCAGCGATGTGAGGCGCGAAAAGCGCGCCGCCCTCATCGATGCTTCCGCGGCCGCCATCATCCTTCAAACCGCGCTCGACCGCCTGGCAAACGCGGACGATTAGCCGGTTGCGGGTCACCTTGGAAACGGCGGCTGATGCACCCGAGCCCCTGCGTGGGTCGCGAAAATGCCTGACTTGCTCCGGGACACGGTTCGCCGTAGATCACCGCGAACGGAGATGCCCGGCATGGCCACTGCAACCTCGCCCGTCTTTGACAGCGAAACACCCCATCTGCTGGGTCTTGAGGGTCTCCATCGCATCAAGATTGAGGCCATACTGGACCTCGCAGACCACTATGCGGACATGGCCCGCGCGGGCCGCCGCGGCGCACCGGTCCTACACCAGAAGACAGTCGTGAACCTGTTCTTCGAGAATTCGACCCGAACCATGTCGAGCTTCGAAATCGCTGCGAAACGGCTGGGTGCCGACGTGGTAAACATGGCAATTGCGACATCCAGCGTTGCTAAGGGCGAAACGCTCATCGACACCGCCATGACGTTGAATGCCATGAAACCGGATGTGATTGTCATCCGACACTCGGCATCGGGCGGGGTAAAACTGCTGTCACGGAAGGTCGATTGCGCCGTCATCAATGCCGGTGACGGCACCCATGAACATCCAACCCAGGGTCTGCTTGACACACTCACCATCCGCCGCAACAAGGGTGCCGTGGAGGGGCTGAAGGTGCTGATCTGTGGCGATATCATGCATAGCCGGGTCGCTCGCTCGACAACCTACGCCCTCCACCAACTGGGAGCCAGAGTCATACTTTGCGGACCCAGAACACTGATGCCGTCAGAGGCCTCCAGCTGGGGGGCGGAGTCGGTCACGACAGACCTGGACGAAGCGATCCCCGGTGTCGATGTCGTCATGATGCTGCGTTTGCAACGCGAACGCATGCACGGCTCCCATCTGCCGAGCCGGCGGGAGTACTTCCACTATTACGGGCTGACAGCCGAGAGGCTTGCAAACGCATCCGCAGACGCGCTGGTGATGCACCCCGGTCCCATGAACCGCGGCATAGAGATCGAAAGTGCCATCGCAGATGGGCCACGGGCCGTGATTACCGAACAAGTCGAAATGGGCGTGGCCGTCCGCATGGCGGTCCTTGACCTGCTTGCCGGCTCCCCTGTTGGCGAGCGCCCATGACCCGTCTTGCCATCATCAATGCGCGTCTGCTCGACCCGGCCTCGGGCCGGGATGAAATCGGGGGCATTCTTGTCGATGCAGGTATGATCTCGGACGTCGGCACAGCGATTTCGCCGAGCGGGGCACAGCATGTGATCGATGCCGGCGGGGACTGCCTGGCGCCTGGCCTGGTCGACCTGCGCGTGAAGACAGGCGAGCCCGGGGAGGAACACCGGGAAACTGTTGCATCCGCTTCTGCGGCGGCAGCGGCGGGTGGCGTCACCACAATGGTGCTCATGCCCGACACCATGCCGGTGATCGACGACGTGGCCCTGGTGAAGTACCTCAAGGAACGCGCCATTGAAAATCCCGGACCAAATATAAGGATAGAAGTGGCCGGTGCGCTCACGGTGGGGTTGCGGGGCGACGCCATGGCTGAAATCGGCCTGATGAAGGAGGCCGGGGCAGTCTTTTTCTGCAATGGCGATTCCCCCGTTTCGGACCCGGTCGTGCTGAAGCGGGCGATGGCATACGCCGCCAGCCGAGACGCGCTGGTGGCATCGAGGCCCGACATGCCGCACTTGCGCGGTTCGGGTGTCATGAACAGCGGTGCCTTCGCAGCGAAGCTGGGTTTACCTGGCATACCAAGAGAGGCTGAGTGGATCGGCGCCGCCCGTGACCTGATGTTGGCAGAAGTCACCGCCTGCCGGCTGCTGCTCGACCAGGTATCGACGGCGCGTACGCTGGATCTCATCGACGATAGCCGCGCCCGTGGCGCCTCGATTGCCTGCACGGTTGCTGCCCATCACCTCTTCTTCAATGAATTGGACGTTGGCGACTACCTGACCTACTGCAAGGTGAACCCGCCATTTCGCGGCGAACCTGAAAAGACGGCGTTGATCTCGGCCATGCGGACAGGGTCGATTGATGCCGTTGTCTCGGCCCATGACCCCCAGCCGCCGGAGAAGAAGCGCCTTCCGATTGGCGAAGCGAGTTTTGGCGCCGTGGGGCTGGAAACGCTGCTTTCAGCGCTCTTGAGGTTGGTTCACGACGGCCATCTCACCCTTCTCGAGGCCCTTCGGCCAGTCACAAATGCCCCGGCCGATCTGATCGGCCTGCCCCAGGGCCGTCTCGCGCGGGGCGCCCCCGCTGATCTCGTCCTGTTTGATCCCAATGCTCCCTGGAAATGCCAACGCGAAACCCTTCGCTCCCGCTCCACGAACTCTCCCTTCGACGGCCGGCTCCTGGAGGGCCGCGTGAAGCGAACGATCGTTGGCGGCGAAACCGTTTTCAAAGCGCCGGAGGCATAGCGGCGATGCCGATCGCCTGAACGCGTAACCCTATCGGAAGGAACCCCCATGACCCTATCAGTCGACGATGCCGTCAATCGCCGCTTGTCTGTGCGCGCCTTCACCGATGAGCCGATTTCGCGTGAAGACTTGGTGGCCTGGCTGGAAACGGCGCAACGCGCGCCATCGGGCGGCAACGTCCAACCCTGGCGCGTCATCGCCGTTGCAGGCCCCGAGAAGGACGCGGTTATCGCCAGGGCGGCGGCCGTGCTTGCAGAGAGTCCAAAGGGCGAGCCCACAGACCGGCCCATCTACCCCGAGAACCTCTGGGGGATCTATAATGATCGGCGCAAACGGGTCGGAGAGATGATGTATGAAGCGCTGGATATTCCCCGGGAAAATCGCGCGGCCCGTCTCGCCTGGTTCTCGAACAATTTCCAGTTCTTCGGCGCACCAGTCGCTCTGTTCTTCGTTATCGATGAACGCATGGGCCATGGCCAGTGGGCCCACATGGGGATGTTCATGCAAACGCTCGCCCTGCTGGCTGTCGAACGGGAATGGGGCACCTGCATGCAGGAATGCTGGGGTATCCTCCGGCCCTCACTCAAGGCATATTTTGCGCTGGCGGAAACTGAGATGGTCTATTGCGGCATGGCGGTTGGGCATCCCGATTGGGGGCACCCCGTGAACGCGCTCCGGGCGGAACGGGCTCCCCTCGCTGAATTCGCGGATTTGAAGGGGTTTTGACCCACTTCGCCCCGTCGGGGTCAAATGGATGACACATCATCCGCCGTTAGTTCATGGATGGTCACCCGCCGCGCCGCATCGTTTGGATTGTTCACCGTCCCTCTGCTGGGCGCGCACATTGGCCATCGCGGACGCCCGGCACCAGACCGGCTCATCATCGCCGCCCGTTCACAGATCGGCCAGACGCTACACTATGACCCATCATACGTACCGATTGACTACCCAGGGGGCGATATTCCAACATCGACCGGCGTTTGCACCGATGTGGTCATCAGAGCTTTCCGGGCTGCCTTCAGTTTCGACTTTCAGCTTGCTGTTCATGAAGACATGGGCCGGGCCTTTGAAACGTATCCAAGCTCATGGGGACTGACCCGACGCGACCCCAATATCGATCACCGCCGGGTGCCGAATCTCGAAGTGTTCCTGGCGCGCCGCGGTGCCGAAGCGAGCAATCTCATTTGGCAACCGGGCGATGTGTTCACCGGCCGTCTGCCGCCGTCAAACCTTCCACACATTGCGATCGTGTCAGACCGGCGGAGCCTCCGCTCAGGAAATCTCCTTCTCATCCACAATATCGGTCGTGGGACCGAAGAGTCCGATTGGCTCGACGGTTTCAATGCCCACCGCCGATTCCGGTTCTTTCCCGGGATCGACAGCTTGAACTGAAAGCCGCTTGACGACCGCGCCCACCCTCGGCACCCCCGCGACATGGCGCCGACAGCTCACACCCCTTCCCTCACGCGGAAAAAGGCGCTCTCCCTGGCCTGGCCAATCATTCTGGCCCAGGCTGCTACAGCGACCACCAGCACAGTCGATACACTTGTCATGGGCCGTTTCGGAACTGCTGAGGACCTCGCTGCCGTTGGTATTGCGGCAATGTCTGTTCTGTTTCTTTTCTGGGCGTTCGGTTTCCTGCGAATGGCCACAACCGGGCTGACAGCCCAGGCCGACGGTCAAGCGGACAGCGCCGAAGTGAAAGCCATCCTGATGCGGGGCCTGATGCTGGGTGCCGGGCTGGGTTTGCTGGTTGTCTTCACCTTTCCGGTATTTCGCCTTTTGGCATTGGCCGCGTTTAGCGCCGAGGCGCCGGTAGAAGCCCTTGCCGACACATATTTCAACGCACGGATATGGGGAGCGCCCGCAGCCTTGATGGGATATGCTGTGACCGGCTGGTTGATCGGAACGGGCCGGACCAGGGCGCTTCTGGCCTTTCAGGTCGTCCTGAATGGCGCGAATGCGGGTCTCGATATCTGGTTCGTTGCAGTATTCGATTGGGGACCGGCTGGAATTGGTGCCGGTACGGCGATGGCCGAGTGGATTGCCCTCGCCTTCGGATTGATCCTTGTTCGTCGGTCGCTGTCGTTCAGGGCAGGCCTGCTTGACCGGGACAGGCTGCTGGCGATGGTTTCGGCAAACCGGGACATAATGGTCCGAACGTTGGCGCTGTTGTTTGCGTTCGCCTGGTTTGTGAACTCAGGCGCCCGGGTTGGCACGACTGCCCTGGCCGGCAACGAGATCCTCCGCCAGTTCGTCACCGTGATGGCATTTGTTCTGGATGCCTTTGCATTTGTCGCAGAGAAGGAGACAGGCGCAGCGTTCGGAGCCCGCGACCGGGCACGGTTTCTGCGCGCCGTTCGGATCACCAGCGAACTTTCCGCCGGGTTCGCAGTCGCCTTCGCCTTGGTGTTTCTTTTGGTTGGCGGTATCGCGATTGAAGCCTTTGTCGCTGATCCCGGTGCAAGGGATGCGGCGCTGACCTACCTT
The DNA here is from genome assembly GCA_038522375.1 of Pseudomonadota bacterium. GTDB lineage: Bacteria > Pseudomonadota > Alphaproteobacteria > Caulobacterales > Hyphomonadaceae > UBA5336. The sequence continues at coordinate 14,968 of JBCBKE010000036.1, read as the reverse complement.
CCCGTAATGGCAGCTGTTCCGCTGCTAGGCTGGGCAGCGTTTCAGCTTGACGGCATTTTCATTGGAGCAACGCAGGGGCGCGCCCTTCGCAACGCCGGTGTTATAGCGACGGCCCTCTATATCGGAACCGACGCAGCGCTGGCTCCATGGCTTGGGAATTGGGGCGTGTGGCTGGCATTTCTGGCCATGTATGTCTATCGGGCGGGCGCCTTGGCGCTTTATTGGCCAGCCCTGATGACCGCACTCAGCGTAAGTCCCTCCCGACTGCATCGGCCACCGTCTTGAAACCATCGGCGTGCAGGACGCCAGCGAGCTCCAGGTTGATACGCTCGACCAGTGAAGGCCCGCCATAAACAAGCGCTGTATACAGCTGCACAGCATGGGCCCCCGCACGGATCTTCCGATAGGCATCAAGTCCGCTGGAAACGCCGCCCGCACCAATCAGATCGAAACCGCCATCGAGCCTTTCTGCAAACGCGCGGAGAATCGCCGTTGAAGGCTCCATCAGCGGCGCACCAGAGAGCCCCCCCGCCTCAAACCTGTCCTTTGACGTGAGCGTCTCCGGCCGCGCCAGCGTGGTATTGGAGATGATCAATCCAGCGAGCCACGTCCCATGGGCAGAAACGGCCGCTACAATCTCGTCGATTGCCAGCTCATCAAGGTCAGGCGCGAGCTTCAGGAAAACCGGTTTCGCGCCGGGTGCATGGGAACGGTCTCCCCAAAGCGCCAGAAAATCGGCCTGCGCGCGCTTCAGTGCAGACCCGCATCGCTGCAACAGGGTCGCCAGCGAGTCAGGGTCCTGGAGGCCCCGCAGGCCCGGCGTGTTGGGTGATGAGATGTTGATCGTGATGTAATCGCAGGCGGGATAAACCGCTGCGATGCCGATCTCATAGTCAGTAATCCGGTCTTCCGAGGTCTTGTTCGCCCCGACATTTGCCCCGACCGGTCCCGACCGGGTCAGCGCAGACCCGAGATTAGAGACAAAAGCGTCTAGCCCCCTGTTATTGAAGCCGAGCCGGTTGATGACTGCACGGTCTTCAGGGAGCCGGAACACACGCGGTTTGACGTTCCCAGGTTGTGGCCGCGGCGTCACCGTTCCGCACTCGACGAAGCCGAACCCCGCGTCCAGCATGGGAAGAAACACATCGGCATTCTTGTCAAAGCCAGCGGCCAGTCCGATCGGATTTGACAGCACGAGACCAGACTTCGGCAGCCGTACAGGTGTTCTCCATTGGGCCGCATCGACACGGGCGACACCAACGCCCGATTTCAATGCCGACAGGGTGGCCGTATGGGCCGCTTCCGGCGGCATCCTTTTCAGGGCGCGGTATCCCAGATCCTTGAGGGCCATCGGTGTCAAAAGTCCTTCGGCAAGACAGGGGTCCCATCTGGATGTTGTTGTAGAACCCAGCGGCGCCGTGCAGCATCCAATGCCAGCTCGCCGTAAAGATGGGGAAACCTGGCTCCACCCCGTGATGGCTCCCAAACCAGGGCGTCGCCGATCGGCTGCGCATCGTACTCCAGCAGCAAAACCTGCCTCACGCCACGAAAGTGCAAAGCCAGGGTTTCGGCGATTTGTTCGCGGGTCGAAAGGTGCACAAAGCCATCGTTTGCATCCACCGCAGCAAGACAAATACCGGCCGCTTCAGAAGGCCCAACTTCCTCCGGGCGCAAGGCCTTGTAGATACGGTGATCGTCCATGCTTTGCATCAAGCAGGCTTCCCGGTTGCCCGCAAGGGCCGCAAGCCGACCGCCTGAGCTTACCCTACGGCATACCCGGGCTGCCCGCCGATTTGTGTTGATATGATCGTCGATCTCCTTAATGTCCGGGTCGAATTTGGGTGGGGCATGCAACGGGGAACCAGCCCATGCGCCATTCGGATATCTGGCAAGCGATTGACGCGCTTGCCGCCGCAAACGGCCTGACGACATCGGCCCTGGCCCGGGCGGCCGGACTTGATCCCACGGCTTTCAACCGGTCAAAGCGCCATGGCGTCGACGGTCGGCCCCGGTGGCCCTCGACTGAAAGCGTCGCGCGCGCCCTCATCGCGGTTGATGCGACCCTGTCTGACCTGGCTGCGCTGATCTCCGGACAGTCTGGAAACGCCACGGTACCCCTGATCGGATTCGCTGAGGCCGGGCGGGATGGTTTTTTCGATGCAGCCGGCCTGCCAACCGGCGACGGCTGGACCAACGTCACGGTTCCCTGGGCTTCGGAAACGGGCACATACGCACTTGAAGTATCAGGACACTCAATGTCGCCAGTCCTGAGACCGGGAGATCGGTTGGTTGTGTCATCCAAGGCGCCCATTGAACCGGGAGACCGTATCGTGGTTCGGACGAAGGATGGCGAGGTCATGGCGAAACAGCTGGAGAACCGCACGGACACGCACCTGAACATGATTTCTCTGAATGAGCGATACGAGCCGCGCGCGCTTCCTCTCGATCAGATTTCATGGCTGGCGCGCATTCAGTGGGTCAGCCAATAGCCGACCTGGCGTCAATTCGTATTGACATTTCGACCCGCACCTTCTTCTGCATAGCAACATGGACTGGGGCAAACTCAAATCGTTTCACGCGGCCGCTGAAGCGGGCAGCCTTACGGGCGCCGGGGAGCGTTTGAATATTTCCCAGTCTGCCGTGTCCCGGCAGATTGCGGCGCTCGAAGAACACCTTGGCGTTTCGCTCTTCCAAAGGCATGCACGGGGCCTGGTGCTGACCGATGCCGGCCACACGCTGTTTGCATCGACCCAGGACATGGCATCAGCCGCCGCGTCGGCAAATTCTGCCCTTCAGGATCAACAGGATACGCCCCAGGGCGATCTTGTTGTGACCGCACCGGTCGCGTTTGGCTCCACCTGGCTTGTGCCCCGGTTGACGGCCTTCGTGGAGCGCCATCCAGACCTTCATCTGGACCTCCGGCTCGATGACAGGGAATATGACCTGCTGAAACTCGAGGCCGAGTGTGCCGTCCGCCTCTGGGCCGCCGACAAGGCTGATCTTATTCAACGCAAGCTGGGAACGGTGGCCACAAGCCTTTACGCTGCGCCCGACTATCTCGATAAGCATGGCACCCCGACCGTAGCTGACGACCTTGATCACCATCGGATCATCGGTTTCCATCAGGACGGCGCCCCAGCGCAAATGCAGGTTATGAATTGGGCGCGCCAGTTGGGCAGGGATGATGCGCCGCCTCGCCAGGCGGCCATTGAGGTAAACAATGTGTTCGCCATGGTGAGAGCCGTGGAGGCGGGACTCGGAATTGCCGATATACCGGACTATATGGCGGCAGCGATCCCAAGTCTCGTTCGCCTGTTGCCGGGAGAAACCGGCCCCGTATTCGACCTCTTCTTCATCTATCCCAGTGACTTGCGACGGTCAAAACGCATATCCGCTTTTCGCGACTTCCTGACCGCCGAGGCCGCCACGCTACGCGCCACCAAGTCCACGTCAATCAAGTGACCACGGTCCCTAACCGTGGATCACTTCGGTTTGGTCAATTCAGTCATGCACCAGTGCATGTCGAAGCGTATATCCCCCGGCTTGAATGAAGGTCCTTGTCGCCTACCTATAGACTGACGCCAAGATCCCTGGCGCAACCCGATCTACCTCCGATTGGGCGTTTCCTCCCCTAAGGGATCACACTTCCGGCCGGGCGCATTCATGCGACCCGGCCTTTTTCTTGGCAGGACGAGGGGTTGAGCGCCGATCATTCGTCTCCCGCCAGGCCGCCGCTGCAGGTCCCTGTTTCATCGCAAGTATTCGGTCGACGGGAACGCCATCCCGGGACGGCCACAAGCGTGCGAATGCAATGCGGACATTCTGCCCGGCACTCCTCCAACTGGATGTCGCCTATTCAGGTCGCTCGCGCACGTGCCCCCGAAGCCATGGCGCAGGTCCGGCGTTAATCGCTTTCCATCCCGGATTGAATAGTCCACCCTTCAGGTAAAACGATAAAAAATCTGGAGGTAAGGCCAAATGACGACGGGATCAGATGCGAAGGCAGCGTTCACCGGTCAGAGTTCCGATCCGCTAGACCCAAGCCTTGCCGCCGATCTCGCTGTTCGAGATGAGGAGGCGGGCCAGGGCGCGCGTACAGGTGTCTTTGGCAAGGCCGGCCTCGCATGGGCCATCTTCGAAGGGGCCCGCAACCCCTACTACAACATGATCGTCATCTACCTTTTCGCCCCCTACTTCGCTAACGTTATGGTCGGCGGCGGAGCGCGAGGGCTCGAACTTACCGGCTGGACCATCACCATTGCCGGCGTCATTACCGCGTCAACGGCTCCGTTTCTCGGGGTCATCGCTGACAAGGCCGGCCGACGGAAGCCACCAATCGCCTTGTTTCTCGGTGTATTGGCGATCTGCTCGTTTCTTCTGTGGTGGTCGCAACCGGGCGACGGCGCAGGGTTCGGGGTCGCTGCGACCATGGTCATCCTTACCACCGCATACTGCTGTTATGGCTATTCGGAGGTCCTGCATAACGCCATGCTGCCGATGGCCGGCCGGCATTCGTCCCTGTCAATGATCTCTGGCATGGGCCTCGCCATGGGCAACATTTTCAGCGTGGGCATCATCCTGTTCTTCATGATCGGCCTGCTGATGCCGGGCCAGTTGAACCTGCCCTTTGTTCCGGCCGAGCCCCTGTTCGGCATCGATCAGGCGAGCCATCAGCCAGAACGCCTTTCGGGTCCTTTCATTGCGATCTGGTTGACGGTGCTCATCATCCCATTCTTCATGTTCATGCCCGATGGGGCGCCCGGCGGGGCAAGTTGGAAGGCCGCCTCGGCCGATCTTTTCCGCGGTGAAAACCGTCACAGCGGGACGCCTGACAGCATAGGTCAGCGCGCCTCCAAATTCGTCGCCTATCTCGTGGGGCTTTTCAGGGATTATCCCCAGACGATGCGATTTCTCATCGCCCGCTCGATCTATGCCGACGGCATGGCTGCACTTTTGACAATGGGCGCCGTCTTTGCAGGCACGTTCATGCTCTACAATTCGATAGAGATCCTGATCTTCGGACTTTTGGGACTGGTATTCGGGGCGATAGGCGGCTTCGTCGGCGGCTTCCTTGATGGCTGGCTTGGTCCGAAACGCTCGCTCATGACTTCGGTATCGGCCTTGATCATTCTCCTGTTCACCCAGCTCTCGTTCAGCAGCGAAGCGCTGTTCTTCGGCCTGGTACCTGCTGGCCATGAAATCTGGCCGAGCCCGTTGTTCAACACCCTGGCGGAGGTCAGCTATCTGGTCTTCATCGTTCCCGTCGCGATCGCCGTCGTCGCATGCATCAGTTCAAGCCGTTACATGCTGGTTCACATCGCGCCGAACGAACGGATCGGAGAGTTCTTTGGCCTCTACGCCATTTCCGGCACCGTCACCGTCTGGATGGGGCCCGGCCTTGTTAGCCTGCTCACGTTTCTTACCGGCAACCAGCGGATCGGCATGGCAGGTATCGGCCTCCTCTTCGCAGTCGGTCTATGTGTGCTCGTGACCGTAAAGTCGCCCTACACCCGCCAGACGCCTGCCATTGGCGAGCCCAAACCGGCGGAATAGGACCACGAGAATGGAGGCTGCGGGGGACAGTAACGGAGCCGGCCCATCGCCGGAACAGGACAGGGCACCGGCAGAGCTGACAAACGCGGCCTTGCTCTGGTTCGCCGGAGCCAGCGCCGTGGTGACCGCGAACGGCTACTACATCCACCCCATTATCGCATCCGTTGCGGCCGATTTCGGCGTCAGCGCGGCCCTCGTGGGTCTGGTGCCAGCGATGAACCAGATCGCCCTGGCCGTGGGCATTTTCCTGCTACTTCCGCTCGGGGACCGGGTCAGCAACAAAGTTCTGGCCCGGGTTTTCATGGGCTGCCAGACCGCCATGCTCGCAACGATGGCGCTAGCGCAGGATTTCTACATTCTCGTCGCGGCCTCCGCCATGCTCGGCTTTTTCACGATTACACCTTACCTTCTACCCGCTTATGTCTCGAAGCGGGTCACGCCCGGCCGTCTTGGATACGCCAATGCCGTGCTCACGACGGGGATAATTATCGGCATTCTCCTCGCCCGAGCAGGGTCCGGTGCGGTCGGCGAATACTTTGGCTGGCGCGCCGTGTTCTGGATCGCTGCAGCGGTCATGCTCGTAACGACCGTGCTTGTCCCGAGGCTTATGGCGCCTGAAGCGGTATCAACCAAAGATGCGGCCCGGCCATCTTATCCCGCCCTCCTGGGCTCGATCTTTCCAATCATCCGCGAGCGGCCCGACATCCTCCTGTCAGGAATGATCCAGTTCCTCAGCTTCGGTGTTTTCCTGTCGATATGGATGGGGCTGGGCCTGCATCTCACCAGCGCCGAGATGGGATATGGAACCGATGTCGTCGGCTACCTCGCCGGACTGACGATTCTGAACCTCATTGTAACGCCTCGGCTCGGTCGATGGGCCGACGGCGTCGGCGCGCTCAAAGCTCGCCGGATCATGGCCACGGTCCAACTCGGCGGTGTCGCCTTGTTCCTTGTGGCCGGGCACAGCCTTTGGCTGTTGATCGTCCCGCTCGTGATCTCGAACCTCAGCAGCCCGGTCATCGACATAGCGAACCGGATGACGTTCCTGAACGCCCAATCCCAGATCCGGACCCGACTGATGACCGTGTACATTGTCTTCATGTTCGCCGGCGGTGGGCTCGCCAGTTGGGCTGGAACCGCCGCCTATGATTGGGCGGGATGGACCGGCAACGCCGTCCTGGCCCTCGCAATGTCTGCCGGCGCGCTTACCCTGGCCGCGTTCGCCGAGCGGCGGGGACCTGCCATTAAACGCGCGTGATTGTTGCGCTTGGAAACGAACACGGTAGCTTCACCAAGCAATTGACGAGGCGGCGATGACAGATTCGATTTTTCTGGGTGGCGGCGGCGATAGCCAGAATGACCCGCAGGTGCTGCTGTTGAGTCGGGCCAACCGCCACGGCCTCGTCGCCGGGGCAACCGGCACCGGGAAAACGGTGACGCTGCAAATCATGGCAGAGGGCTTTTCCGCCGCGGGCGTTCCGGTGTTCTGCGCTGACGTGAAAGGGGATCTGTCGGGCATTTCCCAGTCTGGCAGTCCTGACCACAAGCTCCACCCGAAACTGGTTTCCCGAGCAGAGACAATCGGGTTCGATGATTACGGGTATGACGCGACCCCGACAGTGTTCTGGGACGTGTTCGGAAAGAAGGGACACCCTGTCCGAACCACGATCACGGAAATGGGTCCCCTCCTGCTCGCCCGCCTGCTTGACCTCTCGGAAGCCCAGGAAGGCGTGCTGACGATCGCGTTCGAATACGCCGATGACGAAGCCATTCCCCTGATCGACCTGAAGGACCTGCGCAAGCTGCTCGCGTTCATCGGGGAGAAGGACATTCGCGACAGCCTCGCCCTGGAGTACGGCAACATCGCCAGCCAGTCGCTGGGCGCAATTCAAAGGCGGCTTCTGGTCCTCGAACGGGAAGGCGCTGAGAACTTCTTCGGCGAGCCATCCCTGAAACTCGCCGACCTTATGGGCACGAGCCCGGATGGGCGCGGCATTGTCAACATTCTCGACTCCACGACGCTCATCAACTCGCCCCGCCTCTATTCGACGTTTCTCCTGTGGCTCCTGTCGGAACTCTTTGAAGTCATGCCAGAAGTCGGCGATCCGGATAAACCAAGGCTCGTCTTCTTCTTCGACGAAGCACACCTGCTGTTCGATGACGCGCCAGATGCGCTCCTTTCCAAGGTGGAACAGGTCGTCCGACTGATCCGCTCGAAGGGCGTTGGGGTCTACTTTGTCACCCAGAACCCCCGCGATCTGCCCGACAGCGTCCTCGCCCAACTCGGCAACCGCGTCCAACATGCCCTCCGGGCATACACTCCCAGCGAACGGAAGGGCGTCAAAGCGGCGGCCCAGTCTTTCCGCGAGAATCCCGCTTTCGACACGCAATCGGTCATCACAGACCTGGGCGTAGGGGAGGCACTCGTTTCGACCCTTGACGCCAAGGGAATCCCAGGGATTGTCCAGCGAACCCTGATCCGCCCGCCCTCCTCCAGGCTTGGCCCCGCAACTGCGGCCGAGCGGCAGGAGCTGATCGTGACTGGTCCGTTGGCCGGCCGCTATGAAGACCCGCAAGACCGGGAAAGCGCCTACGAAATCCTGAAGCAGCGGGAAAAAGCAGCGGCGGAAGCTGCCCGGAAAGCTGCGGAAGAGGATGCCAAGGCCAAAGAAGAGGCCGAAAAGGCGAAGGCGCGAAGGAAAAAACGGTCCAGCCGCCAGACGCCCGCGGAGGCAGCAGCAAAGACCTTTGGAACAACAATCGCTCGCGAGCTTGGAAAAGCGATCCCGTACCTTCTTCGCGGCGTTCTGGGTGGCCGGCGACGGTAAGCGTCAGGTTCGCTTCAACCGTTCGGCGTGATGGGCAATGTGGTCGGCCATGAAGCTGGCAATGAAGTAGTATGAATGATCGTAACCGGCCTGCCGCCTGACGGTCACGGACTGGCCAATCTCCCCGCAGGCCGCTTCAAACAATTCCGGGCGCAGTTGTTCCGAAAGGAACTGATCTGCCTCGCCCTGATCGATCAGGATATCGGTCGGTGACGCAAACCGCTTTACCAGTTCGCACGCATCGTACGCCTTCCATGCCTCCCGATCCTCGCCGAGATAGACCGTAAACGCTTTCTCACCCCAGGGCACCTGGGAGGGCGCAACGATCGGTGAAAAGGCCGAACACGTCCGGTAAGTCTGCGGGTGTTTGAGGTGCAGGGTGAGGGCGCCATGACCGCCCATGGAATGACCGAAGATGCCCTGGCGGTTCATGTCCGCCGGAAAGTGCGCCTCAACCAGGGCTGGCAATTCATCGACGAGGTATCTGTCCATGCGGTAGTGGGTAGACCACGGGGCTTGGCTCGCGGTCAGATAGAAGCCTGCCCCCTGCCCCAGATCGTAGCTGTCGGCATCGGGCACCTCGTCGCCGCGGGGGCTGGTGTCGGGGGCGACGACCATCACGCCGTGCTCGGCTGCCGCGCGCTGCAACGCTGACTTCTCCATGACGTTTGCCCAGGTGCAGGTGAGCCCAGACAGGTACCAGAGCACGGGAACCCTTGCAGGGTTGGCCTGCGGTGGCGTGTAGACGGCGAACCGCATCGCACAGCCGGCTATGGCGCTTTCGTGCTCCACAACATCAACGGTGCCCCCAAACGAGGCCCATGAGGAGACGGGTTTACCCGTCATCGCATACCGACTTCACAGCGTCGCGTGACCGTAATCATGCGCATCAGTAGTCTTCATCATAATGGGTGAACTCGACGCCATAGGCCGATGGGGCACCCCGGCTTGGTTCAACGGGTTCGCTTTCGCGGACCTCCACATCGCCAAGGATCTTGAACTGGAGCTCGTTGGCCAGCGCCACAACCACGTCGGCCACCTCTTCCGGTCCGGAGGCCCAGATCTTTGCCGTCATCGTTGCCGGTCCTTCCGGCAAGTCTGCATGGGCGCTGTCGCCGACAATGCGGCCCTCGGTGCGGAGGTCGTAATGACGGAGCAAGTCCACGTTTGCCATCCTTAGTACACGATCACAGACCTGATGCTTTCGCCGGCATGCATCAGGTCAAAGGCCTTGTTGATATCATCGAGGGGCATGGTGTGGGTGATCAGACTGTCTATGTCGATCCGCCCCTCCATGTAGAGGTCCACAATCCCCGGAACATCGGACCGCCCGCGAGCACCGCCAAAGGCCGTGCCCCGCCAGACCCGACCTGTAACCAGTTGAAAGGGCCGCGTTGAAATCTCTGCCCCGGCGGGTGCCACACCGATGATGATGCTCTCGCCCCAGCCCTTGTGGCAACACTCGAGCGCTGCTCGCATGACGTCCACATTACCAATGCACTCGAAGCTGTAATCCGCGCCGCCGCCGGTCAACTCAACCAGGTGTCCAACCAAGCCATCATGGCCGTTATGGTCTTTCGGATTGACGAAGTGGGTCATCCCGAACCGCTCTGCGATGGCTTTTCGAGCTGGGTTCAGGTCAACACCAACGATCTGCCGCGCACCGGCCAGTTTCAGGCCCTGGATGACGTTAAGGCCGATCCCGCCGAGGCCGAAGACAACCGCTGTCGCATTGAATTCCACCTTCGCAGTGAACATCACGGCCCCGATACCCGTGGTGACGCCACATCCGATGTAGCAGATCTTGTCGAACGGGGCGTCCTTGCGAACCTTTGCCAGGCTGATCTCCGGCAGGACCGTGTGATTGGAGAAGGTCGAGCACCCCATGTAGTGAAGGATGGGTTTGCCCTGGTACGAAAACCGGGACGTTCCGTCCGGCATAACGCCCTGTCCCTGGGTCGCGCGCACCTTCTGGCAGAGGTTGGTTTTCGGATGCAGGCAGTATTCGCATTCGCGGCATTCCGCTGTGTAAAGCGGGATCACATGGTCGCCTGGTTCAAGGCTGGTGACGCCCGGCCCCACCTCGAGAACAATGCCGGCTCCTTCGTGACCAAGAATGGCCGGGAACGCGCCTTCGGGATCGGCACCGGAACGTGTGAACTCATCGGTGTGACAGACCCCTGTCGCCTTGATCTCGACCAGCACTTCACCGGCTTGCGGCCCGTCGAGGTGGACCTCACAGATCTCCAGGGGTTGTCCCGCTTCAAACGCGACGGCAGCGCGTGTCTTCATGGAAATCTCCAATTCCCTAGGTCAGCGTGGCGCGTCCGGTTCCCGCATGCAAGGCACAGATCAGCGTGAACAGTCGACGCGCCGTGTCAAAGTCCACATCGACCTTGCCTTTAAGGCGTTCTCCAACCAGCTCGGATCCTTCATTGTGCACGCCGCGCCTGGCCATATCGATCGCTTCGATCTGATGGGGGGACTGGTCACGGATTGCGCTGTAATAGCTCTCGCAGATCAGGAAATAGTCGCGGATCACACTGCGAAAGGGGCTCAGGCTGAGGATGAAGGTGTGCACAGGCTGTCCAGCTTCATTCGAGATATCGAACACCAGCTTGCGATCCTGAAGCGACAGCGTCAGCCGGTACGGACCAGACACATCGCCTGTGGGCTCCTTGCCCGTCGAACCGATCACCGCGAAACTGTTCTCTTCGATCAGATCGAAAATGGCGACCCGTCGCTCGTGCTCGGCCTCCGGTCCCGATGCCGCAAGCGTTTCGGTGTCGAGATCGACGGAAATGAGCCGATTATTGCTCACTCAGCGTTCTCCTCGATTAGTCCGAATAGCGACAGACCGGTGATGCGCTGGCAAGCCCTCGGCGTCAGCCAACCGCATGGCCGCCGGCGCCAGCGCCTCGAAGCCTGCTGGCGAGACCCGCTGTATGCTCATACGCTTCATGAAATCATGCAGCCCCAGTCCTGAACTGAACCGCGCGGCCCGAGATGTCGGCAAGACATGGTTCGAACCGGTTACATAATCGCCGAGCGCTTCAGGCGCATGGTGGCCGAGGAATACAGCGCCAGCATGCTTTATTCCGGGAAGGAGCGCGTCAGGGTCAGCGATCGCCAGTTCAAGGTGTTCGGGTGCGAACCGGTTCGACACCTGGGCAGCCTGGGCGAGGTTCCTCGTCACGATAACAGCGCCGTGGGCGACCCAGGCGGCTCCAGCACAGTTGGTGGCGGGAAGTGCCGCCAGCTCTGTTTCAATCGCATCCACGACAGCATCCGCCAAGGCAAGGCTGGGGGTTACCAGAACCGACTGCGAAGACGGGTCATGTTCGGACTGGCTCAAGAGGTCTGCCGCGATCCATGACGGGTTTGCCGTCTCGTCGGCGATCACAAGTATCTCCGATGGCCCGGCGATCGTATCGATCCCGACCTGGCCAAACACCTGTCGTTTCGCTTCAGCCACATAGGCGTTTCCCGGCCCGACGATCTTGTCGACCGGCGCCAACTGCCCTGCGCCATAGGCCAGCGCAGCGATGGCCTGCGCACCGCCGATCGGGTGGTAAACGTCCACGCCTGCGGTGCACGCAGCGTAGGCCACAGCGGAGGACAAACGACCGTCAGGGGCCGGAGCAACCATGACCACCCGTTGAACGCCGGCAATCTTGGCCGGTACCACGTTCATGAGGACCGAGCTGGGATAGCTTGCCCGTCCGCCGGGCACATAGACACCAACGCTATCGACCGGCGTCCAGCGCCAGCCCAGTTCGACCCCGTGCTCATCCGTGAAACGATGATCTTCCGGACGCTGTGCCAGGTGATACGTCCTGATCCGGTCTGCGGCGAAATCGATGGCCGACTTGAGGTCATCGGGGCATTCCGACGCCAACTTGTCGAGGTCAATGGCGTTTGCCGACAACGCTTTCGGATCGATCGAGAGACGGTCGAACTGCGCCGTATAGTCGGCGACGGCTGAACCGCCCCGCGCTCGGACCCCTGCAATGATGTCCGCTACCCGGCTTGCCACATCCGAATGCTCGCCACGCGGCTTCTCCAAAAACGCTGAAAGATCGGCATCAAAGCCTGCGGCGGCGCCATCCAGGCGGCACGCCCTCATCGCCGCCTCCTGTCATGGCTAGGCGTCTTGCGTGTCGGCCAGACATAGTCACTGTCCAGCAAGGTCACATCGAGGGCATCGACCACCAACCGGATGTCGCCATCGCCGGCAAACGCCAGTGTCAGCACACCGCCTGGGGGCTCGACGTTGGGTTCATAATGAATATCCAGAAGGGAAACAACCAGTTCCGGATCCAGTTTGTTTATGCCCCGAGCGCTCACGCCGAGCACCTCGTCCACCGAGAGGATAGCCCGCACCCGTTGGCCGGGCCGTCCACGCTGCTCGCCGATTTCCCACCTGAAACGATTGATTTCGAGCGTGAAGCGCCGGGCTCGCTGGGAAAACTTCAGGTTTGCCGCTTTCGTGACGGAGTCGCGCACGGCAGCAGCAACGATCTTCAGATCGTCGCCGTCTTCCGCCAGAAGCCGAAGCGGGGTTGGTTCTGCCATGGCGTCTGCGCCCTTACGTGCCTTCTGGAGCCTTAATCGCTAAGCCGACGAATGTCTGCCCCGCATGCCGTCAGCTTGTCTTCCAGCCGTTCGAAGCCCCTGTCGAGATGATAGATGCGGTTGACCACAGTCTCCCCCTCCGCGGCAAGCCCTGCGATGACCAGCGATACCGATGCCCGAAGATCGGTGGCCATGACGGGAGCCCCTATCAAGGTCGGGACGCCGGTGACCAGGGCCTCATTTCCGTTGACGAAGATGTTTGCACCCAGACGGTTAAGCTCCGGTGCGTGCATGAAGCGGTTCTCGAAAATTGTCTCCCGAATACGGCTCTCACCATTTGCCGTGCTGACCAACGCCATGAACTGCGCCTGCAGGTCGGTTGGAAACCCCGGAAAGGGCTGGGTTTCGATATCAACCCCAGAAATCTTCGCCCCGTCTTGATGGATGGTCACGGTCTCCGCTGACGCATCGCTTTCAATACCGACGCCCGCGCGCGCGAGGACATCCAGCACCGCACCCAATGCGTGGACCGGCGCGCCATCAAGCGTCACAGTCCCGCCAGCGACCGCTACGGCCATCGCAAAGGTACCAGCCTCAATCCGGTCAGCCATGACCTTGTGGTCAACCCCACCCAGGGACGCAACGCCTTCGATGTGGATTGTCTGTGACCCGGCGCCGTTGATCTTCGCCCCCATGGCGTTCAGGCAATCGGCGAGGTCCGTGAGTTCCGGTTCCTGTGCCGCGTTTTCAAGAACGGTCTCACCGTCCGCCAGGGTCGCCGCCATCATGATATGCTCCGTCGCGCCAACCGACGGGAACGGGAACCTGACAGTCCCGCCCTTCAACCCGTGGATGGCGGCGGCTTTCACGTATCCGCCCTCAACCTTGATATCAGCGCCAAGCGCTGCCAGCGCATCCAGGTGGAAGTTGACCGGTCTCGCGCCAATGGCGCAGCCGCCTGGCAGCGACACCGTTGCGTGTCCGCAACGGGCGAGCAACGGTCCCAATACATTGAAACTGGCCCGCATCTTCCGCACCTGATCGTAGGGCGCAATCGTGGACGTCAATTCAGTTGCGTTGAGGTGGCAGGTATTGGTGCCTTTCGGCCAGTACACCTGCACGCCCAATGTCGACAGCAACTCGGCGAGAAACCGAGTATCGGCCAGGTTCGGCACATTGGTCAGCATCACGGGCTGATCGGTGAGCAGCGCCGCGACCATCAATTTCAACGCGGAATTCTTTGCGCCGGAAATGGGAATGCGGCCCGAGAGCGGGCGGCCACCCTGAATGCTTAGACTATCCATGGCCGAGGGTTATAGATGCGCCTGCGGCAAGGGAAAGGCCAGATTACGGCAGCTTGCCCACACTAGGCGGGAGCGATCACTCCGGCGCTGGCATCAAGGCGCGCTTGGGAGACGAAAGCGCCCCACACCATGAACAGGAAACCGTGGTGCGAATGACCAGTCGGACCTCGAACCGCACCGCAGCCTTGATTGCGATCCATGTGAACGAAGCGATACGGGATCAAGCGAGAATGGTGCCGCGAGAGAGAATTGAACTCTCGACCTCATCATTACCAATGATGCGCTCTACCACTGAGCTACCGCGGCTTCCCTGTACGAAGGCGAGCAACTAGCTTAACCGGGAGGCAATGAAAAGAGCGTTTCCAAGGCGATTGACAGCTTATGGCAAAGACACCCTCCCAGCCGGCAAGCCCCGATAGAACCGAAGGCGCGAAGCCGGAACAGCCTCCGGCAAAAGCCGGCAAGCCCCCCAAGCGAGCCCGGCTGGACGCCGCCCTGCGGGAAAACCTCAAACGCCGAAAGGCCGCCCAGCGAAAGGACCAGGAATAACGCCTTGCCGACCAGACGTCACCTGATTCACGCCCCGCAGAGAACGGGTGCCAGTCCGGGTCAACGGCAAAGGCTGATGACCGGGCCCGGCATGCCCATGCTCAAATGCTCGCGCGACTACTCGGCAGCACGGATGATGGCCTGCATCTGGCCAATCCA
>JBCBKE010000035.1:0-31886 GCA_038522375.1 Pseudomonadota bacterium | reverse complement strand
GACCGCTGCCTGGATTGCCGAACATGACACCGGCGTGCTGGTGCCTGAACCGCTGGAAAAGAGGCTTCCCGAGGCAGTCGCAGGGCTTATACAGGACAGGCAACCGCTCAAAGCGGCCGAAGCGCAAATGAAAGCGCTGCCCGAGACGGTGGATATCCAGCCGAAATGGGCCATGGGTGAACTGGTGAGGCGCGTTCTCGCGGGTAAGGTGCTAGGCGTGGCAGGACACAGGGGACAGACCACATGACGCTTACCGCAGACCCCTATGCCAATCCCTATCAGTCCGACGCCCAGCGAGCGATGACAGTGGAGGTCGGCAAGGGCGCGCCGCTCTATGAGCAAGCGATCCTGACGGCCTGGATGTTCGTTACGATCGCCCAGTTCGAAGGCGATCAATTCTTGCTCTACCCATTGGCGCTGTACTGGGCGGGGATGTTGGTCCTGCGCCGCCAGCAGGTCCTGCCAATCATTCGCCGTTCCTGGCTGATCTTCTCGGTCCCGGTCATCGTGGTGATCTCAATGGCCTGGTCGCCCGCCGCATCCCAGGCGATGCGGTTCGGTATCTTCATGATCCTGACCAGTGGCGTGGCCGTTTACGTGGCCTCACAGTTCACGCTGACCCAGATAGTTCGGTGTCTTTTCTTTGCGGGAGCGGCTGCTGTTGTCTGGACGCTGATGTCACCGATCGCCTTTGAGTTGGGCGGTCCGTTCGGCCACAAGAACGTTCTTGCAAAGCGGATGATGGTTACGTCCATGGCGGGCCTCGCAATCGCCTACAACCAGCGTGAGATCGTCCCGCTCCGGCTGTGCGGTATCCTTGTGGCCATTGTTTCCGGTTACATCGTGACCCAGGCTGACTCGGCAACATCGTTAGTGTTCCTGATCGCAGCCGTCGGGATTCTAACCCTCATCTGGGCGGTTTGGATGGGGGCGGCGAAGGTGCAGTTTTTGCGGGCGACGCTTGTCCTGATTGTCATGACCGCCCTCGTCGGTGTTGGCTTCTACCTCACATCGGTGGATATCAACGGGCTCTATGTCGGGTTCCTCGACTCGCTGGGCAAGGACCAGACACTGACCGGCCGAACCATGCTCTGGGAGGCCGGCGACCGCATCGTCCAGGAAAGACCAATCCTTGGTGTTGGGGCCGAAGGTTTCTGGACCTGGACGCGCGGGGAAGCGTTCACGCTGTTGGAAGCCAGTTACAAACAGGCCGGCACGCGCTTCAACTTCCACAACTCCTACTATGAGGTGCAGGTCCACCTGGGTTACTTTGGCCTTGTTTTCCTTTGGGCAACGATGCTGTGGTGCATCTTCCGGTCGGGCCTGGCCTGGTTTGAATCCCAGACAATCCTGCGGAGTTTTTTCCTGTTGTTGACGCTGATCGTCTTCACCTTCTCCTTCACGGAATCCATCATGTACACGGTGTTCGACATGGACGTGACCCTGTTCTTTATCTCTGCGGCGGCGAGTACACACCTCCCGCGCCAGATCGAGGATGCCCTGGCCGCTGATGGGATCGATCCCAAGGCCGTATCGGTCGTCACCCTCAACCAGCCGATCCGGACCGGCCATGGGATCTATGGTCTCTGATGGCCGGGTTTGACGTCAGCGTTATCATCGCCGGCTACAAGGCAGAGGACTTCATCCATCATGCAATTCAATCGGCGCTGTCGCAGGATGGGGTCGATGTCGAGGTGATCGTTGTCGATGATTGCTCGCCCGATGACACCGCTGGTGCTGCCAAACGTCGTTTTCCGGATGAGGACCGTCTGATTGTTGAGCGGCTGGGGTCCAATGAAGGGCCGTCAGGCGCACGAAACCATGGACTGGCCCTGGCGCGCGGGCGTTACTATGCGGTGCTCGACGCCGACGACACGCTCGTTACGGGCCGGTTGGTGCGGATGGTGGAGGTGGCCGAGGCAGGCGGGTATGATCTGGTAGCCGACAACATGTCGAAGGTCCCGGTCCCCTACGACGCTGACAATGCTGGTCCTTTCCTGATGCCAGGCGCCATCGGTGAAGGCATCGACATCAACCTGACCACGTATATGGACCCGCAGTCAGACACGGCCTTCGGTGCACCGCTGGGATACCTCAAGCCGCTTTTTCGACTGGAAACCCTTCGCCAGATGGCGCTCACCTATGACACAGCGCTTCGAAACTCCGAGGACTATTACCTCGTTGCGCACATGCTGGCCCTTGGCGCGCGGTTCCGCCTGGTCCCGGAGACGGGCTACAATTATGCTGTTCAGGCGGGATCTGAGTCCCACCGGCTTGGCGCGGCAAGGGCCGATGCGATCTTGAAGGCCGACCGGGACTTCGTTTCCCGTTTCCGTGGGGAGTTCGATGCCGCGGCGCAGGGCGCATCCGATCGCCGGCAGAAGTGGATCCGCAAGATGCGGATGATCGAGCGGGTGGCCGAAGGACTGAAAGCGCGACGACCTCTGGATGCCGCAAGGGCCGTCCGGGAGGATCCTGCAATGGCGCCTGCGCTTGTCGACTGGAGTCTCGAAGTCATCCGCAAGCGAACGGTCTAGGACGACGCGAAAAACCAGTCTGGCTTTCCGTTGATGTTAGCCGGCCAGGCTGGATGCGGCGAAGTAGACGGCTATCCAAAACGCGCTACACGTGGCCACCACACAAGCCGAGACCACCAGCAAAGAGGGGCCTTCCTCGGGCGAACGGGTCACCGATGTTGGTGGGACAGGGCAGGGCCGCCCCCTGGCGACTGCTTCGTTTACCGACCATGGTCCGCCCTTGATCGCGCGCTCTTGCCGTTCGCCCCGTCGAAGCGCAGTTGATGTGAACGCGTCTGCGGACGCTTCTGCGGCTCCAGGGATCGTTCCAGCGGCTGGGAAGGCAGGGATCATCAAGCAGGCTCCATTCCAATGCCGATAAAATTGGCTGTTGTTTGTGGTTAAACTGAGACTGCTTCGCGTTGGTTCCATTGCAGAACACAGGCGATCCTGCGTCACCGTTGGCGGGAATGATCACATCTGCGTGTGCTGTGTTGCGGGTATCTGGCATGGCGTTTGCTCCACATCCGGCGAGGCCTGTGAAAGGTGTTCCCTTTCAAGGCGTAAGCGACCGCGACATATGCCTGGCAGATATTGGGAGTGACCGATGATTGGCTCGAGGAAATCCGGCAAGACGAAATCGGTACTGAATCATGCGAGTGTCTTAGCGCTCGCGATGATGGCGTCCAGCTGTGCCAGTACCAGCATCGGTGAAGACGGCGTTGTTGTTCCTGAACCTGCGAGTGTGATCGGCGCACCGGGTGAGCGCGTATTGGTGCCTGCCAAAGCGGACCCAATGCAAGCCGATGCGATCTATGCGGACGCGGCGAAGGGGTTCAGCACCTATGATTGGACGGTATCCAGCTATTTGCCTACCGGTAATGTCCAGCATGTGGCGTGGAGCAAGAGCCATGTCGCGCTTGGCGATACCCATCTGAGTCTCATGATAACCGCCCCGCAGGTCCGCGGCCAACGGTTCGGAAGCGGAGAGATCCAGACGCTTGAGGCACTGGGCTATGGCTCCTATGAAGGCGTTCTTCGCCCGGCCGCCGGTAGCGGTCTCCTCTCCAGCTTCTATGCCCGGTCCGAAGGTGATGACTTTGGTGGCCCCAACGAGTTCGGTTTCGCCTTCCAGGGAAAAGACCCGTCGATTGCCCATATTCGCCTTGTGGTCGATGGAAATGTCCTGGTCCAGGACAGGGTCGACCTGGGGTTCGATGCGAGTGAGGCCTTCGAAATCTACACCATGACGTGGACACCCACTTCACTCTCCTGGCTGATCGGTGGGCAGGAAGTCTACCGGATCGACCGGACACTGGCGGCGCTTCCCGACAAGCCCGGAAAAATATTCGCCAATATCTGGACCGGAACCCCATCGCAGGTGCAATGGATAGGCAGACCGCGCTTTTCATCGGGCGCATCATTGGATATAGCCTGCGTCGCGTATCGCCCCATAGACGAAACTTCGCGAGGATGTCGGGCACCGATTGAAACCCCGCGGGCCATGGCAGACGTTATGGTGGCTGGCGGATAGTCAGCAGGCAGATGGAACACATTGGAAGGTCATGACCCCATGGCAGACGGTGAAGGCCTTTCCTCGCTCTACGGCATCAAAGCCGACGCAGCAGAAATCCTTGTCGCGATTCCGACCTTGAACGAGGAAGCGCATATCGAAAGGTGTGTCGCGAGCTTGATGGACGGCGATCCTCGCCTTGCCCGCGTGCAGTTTGTCGTCTCTGATGGCGGCAGCACCGACGCTACACGCGAGATCCTGGAGCGGCTGGCAGCCCGCTATGCGAACTTGAGCTGGATCGATAATCCCGGAAGGCTGCAATCGGCAGCGATCAATCGTGTTGTCGAACAGTTCGGTTCCGTTCGGACGATCCTCGTCCGTTGCGACGCGCATTCGGTTTACCCAGAGGGCTATGTCACCCAGGTCGCCGATGCCATGAAGAAGCTGGGTGTGGCTTCGCTCGTCGTGCCAATGGATGCGGTTGGCCAGGGTTGCTTTCAGCGCGCGAACGCGTGGGTCGTTGACACACCGCTGGGCTCGGGCGGCTCTCCCCACCGGGGTGGAAAATCGTCAGGCTATGTCGACCATGGCCACCATGCCGGGTTCGACTTGTCTTTTTACACAGCCGTCGGCGGCTATGACGAGACATTCTCCCACAATGAAGATGCCGAGTATGATGCGCGCGTCGCAGCGGCTGGCGGCAAGGTCTACCTCGATAGCAGCATTCGACTGCAGTATTACCCTAGGGCGACCATCGGCGGCCTGGCGAGGCAGTACTTCGACTATGGAAAGGGTCGGGCTCGAACGCTCCGTAAACACAGGCTACGCCCGAAAATCCGCCAACTCTTTCCCATCGCAAGTCTGCTTGCGGTCGTAGGATCTGTGCTTGTCGCACCTGTCTTGCCGCTCGCTCTGGTTTACCCGGCAATTTATTTCGGCGGATTGATGGTGGCGTCCATCTGGATTGCCCTGTCAAAGCGGTCGATCTGTGGACTGGGCGCCGGATTGGCAGCCGCCACGATGCATATGGCTTGGGCGGCAGGTTTCCTGCGCCAGACGTTTTTCCGGCGCTGACGCCGGCTCGGCAGTCGAGTGCGGGGCCCCGCTTCAGACGAATTATCCTTGGTTACAGGTCGCGCGGCACGCGAGCCTGACCGACCGCGGTGAGCAGGTCTATAGAGCTGAATTTCTGCTCAGACCGCGCCGCGGGACAGCAGTACGGCAGGGACTGCCAGGACCATGATCTTCAGATCGAGCCAAAACGACTGGCGCTCAGCATATTCAACGTCCATTTCGACACGCTGATCATAGGTTGTTTCGCTGCGACCGCTGATCTGCCAAAGGCCGAGGATGCCGGGCCGGAATGCCTCGTACGCCTTGATATCGTCGCCATAGCGGACGACTTCGTCATCGACGATAGGGCGGGCGCCCACAATCGACATGTCGCCGCGAATGACGTTGAACAGTTGGGGAAGTTCGTCGAGGCTTGTTTTTCTGAGGAACCGGCCGACGCTTGTTACCCGCGGGTCGTTGTCGAGTTTCTGACGGGCCGCCCATTCTGCGGCCATCTTGGGATCAGAGGCGAGAAGGGCCGCGAGCCGCTCTTGTGCGTCGACCGCCATTGAGCGGAACTTCAGGCATTTGAAAGAGCGACGATCCTGGCCGAGCCGCCGATGGGCGAAGAAAACCGGTCCGCTATCATTGAACTTCACCACCATTGCGATGATCAAAAGCACGGGAAAAAGGAAAATCACGGCGGGGATCGCCACCATCAGATCTGCCGCACGTTTCAGGCCTCGGGACATACCATCGCGATGGTAAAGGCCCTTCTTTGATGTCGCGGTATCGGCAGCGCGGAAATCTATGCTTTCGTGTGAGGCACTCTTGTAGACCATCTTGTCTGAACCCAGTCCCGTGTTGACGCGATCTGGTTCAGGCCACACAAGAACTGCGCCAGCTTTCTTCGCACCCATCTGCAACTCCCCACTGACGCCTTGCCAAAAGCCGTGATGACCGGAAGTTCAATTCGGTGATGCGCCTCTGAGCCATGCCCCGTTCTGGGTGTCGCGACTTCGCGGACGTCTGGTCAACCGATCTTCTCGGTTGCCACCGGATTTCTTCCTTAAGCCAGTGTTAAGTCACAGCCATGTCTCTTTTGCGACATATTTCTTTTGCCTGGAGAATTAAATTTGCAGTCGGCTGCTGATTCGCCAGATCGACGCAAGAGGTGCATCGCTTGCTCGGTTTCGCGGCATATTCCGTCTCGCCGACGATGCATCCGGCCCCATGCCCGGCGCAATGCAGTGTACCAAAATACGTCAGACCAACAGTGTGACGGCGCAATGATGGTTCAAAGTGCCCGCGATTGGCTTGCAGCAACCCATTGCGTTCATCCTATATCCTAGCGTATGGCCCCAAGGGATATTTCCAGTCAGCGCTGCGCACATCGCATCGCCGCCAAATCCCAAGAGGCCCCCGAATGCCCCGTCCTGCTGGCGTGCGCAACCGCGACTTCGATGCGAAGCGCTCTGCGTTGATCGATACGCTGACCGACTTTGCCCTTACGTCTGATCTTCGGCGACCGTCCCTGAGGCAGTTCGCCCAGGCCGCGGGCGCATCCGAACCCACGTTGCGCCATTATTTCTCCGACCGCCAGGGTGTTGTCATCGCGATCCTCGAGACGATTGGTCGGCGCGGCCAGGCGCTTTGGGATACCATCGCCACGCCGAGCCTGACGCCAGGCGAGGCCGTGCGCGAGTACTACCGGATATCCGAGGCCGGGATGCGCCATGGCGGCTTTATCCGCGCCCATGCGTTCGGGATCATCGAGGGCGTTGCCGAACCGAAAGTGGCGAGGGCCTATCTCAAGAACGTGCTCGAACCGGCGCTTGGTGCCGTTCGGCGCAAGCTTTTGTCGACCCCGGGGGGACCCCAGGACGACAAGGCCCTGAGGGCGGCCAGCCTTGTGACGCTGGCGCCTCTATTGATGATGAGTTTGCATCAGGACTTGCTGGACGGCGGCGACGCCTGGCCATTCGACGGCGAAGCGACTATCAAACATCTGGAGACCTGGTTGTCGGCTGGCTTCGAGGGTGGTGCCGTCAACAGAACCTAGGGTTGGGCGGCAGGTTTCCTGCCGATCCCCAGTTTGTCGCCGACTTTCTCCAGCCCGCCGAGAACCTTTGACTCCGGTCCCAGGGGCCGACCCTGGGCCAGCCAAAGCAGCCCGTGGACGACAAAGTAGATCGCTGCCCCAATGCTTGCGATGAGGCACATGGAGGCGAACTGGACCATGACCGGGCCGCTTTCGATGAGGATCGCATCGCGTATCCCGTGCACCGCAGCGTACATTACCAGTGCCGATACAACGGTCCGACCCAGCGCGCCCACCTGGCGGAGGATCGGTATTCCGACCATGTGCTTTACCATCCAGAAGCTGATGCAAATGCTGAAAACCGCTGTTCCGAGGCGTGACCACAGGACACCCTCAAGCCCGAAAGCCTGCATGGCCCAGATCAGGGGCAGTATGCGGACCATGAAGATGGTAAAGTTGCGAATGAACAGGAGCTTGGTCCGGCCGAGGGACATGGCGAGTGCCGAGGCTGGCATGTTCAGGTTGTTCAGTCCGATGACCGGGCCGGACAGCATCAAGACGACTGTGGCCGCAAGCCATTCTTCTCCAAACATCACGCGTACGATGGGTTCAGCCAGGGCGCTGATGCCAAGACCCAGCGGCAGCATGGCTGCAAACGTGAACGACATCGAGAGCAGGAAGGCCCGGTTCAGCCGATCGCCATCTTTCTGGATCGAACTGAAAGCTGAAAACAATGACCGGTTCATGGGGGCCGTCAGCAAGGTGGACATCCGCTCTGACAATTGCGTGCCGTAGGAGTAATACCCCATCGCCGTTGTTCCCAACCGTCCAACGAAGAGGCCGTCGGCCTTCCAACTGAGATGGCGGAAGATGTGGCTCAGACCGAGCCAGACCGAATAGCCGAAAATACGCCTGAACGAGACGAGAGTCAGACGTGGAAACTTCGGCTTGAGGACAAAGCTGACCAGGACGCCCGCGACCCCTGAAGCGACGAGCCCGATGGGGAGCGCCCAATAGCTCCCCGTCGCCATTGCGACAGCGACAATTGTGACGGCCGAGGTCAGCTTGATGGCAATTTCTGTAAACGCTTCAGGACTGAACACCATGTCCCTGGCGAATTCTTCCATGTACGCATTCCGGCATCCTAGGATCAATGGATAGACAGAGACCAGAACCATGAGTGGAAACAGGCGCTCATCCTCGTAAAACATCGCGATTGGCCAAGACAGCGCCAGCAACAGGACCGCCACCACCAGACCGCGCAGCACACCCAGGGTCCACGCCGTGTCATAGTCGTCCCGGCTAGGCTTCTCGAAATGAATGAGCGCAGCAGCCGTTGGGAACTCGAGGATGGCGCCCACCAGTGTCATCACGGTGATGGCGATGAAGGCGAGGCCGACGTCTTCTGGTGCCAGCAGACGGGCAGCGAACATCATGCCGACAAAGCCAATCGCCTGGCTCAGGAGACGGCCGAGGAGGAGCCAGCTGGCCCCGCGGGCAACACTTTCGGTCAACATGGCAGGAACGCTCCGAGGGCAGACTGGGGGTTGCCAGGCCCTGTGAAAAGATGGCGCACGGATCCGGGCCTCGCGGTCATGCGGTACCTTTGAGGTCGCGAGCCCAGAGCGTGTCCCAACGTAGCCTGCAAACAAGCTGCCAGATCTTCGGTGCATTGTGCCAGGGCGGTGGGGGCGTCTGTTCCCTCGAAAGGGCTGCCACGGAAGCAAGATGCCGCTCCGCCGCCGGGGTGCGCGCCAGGTGGGGGTTTGTCCGCGCTTCCCGACGGGCAGCGGGCCACATTTTCAAGACGCCAAGGAACCCGCCCAACGACCCTTTGACAAATCCCGCGCGCAGGCCCGCCACGGTCATCACCATCAATTCCGAGAAAACATCGAATGCCGGCTGGCGCTGTTTCATCATCAGGTAAACATGGTTGCGCAAATGGTAGCGATACCGGTTGTGCTGCCATTGCACGCGGTGTTCGGCAGACACTTTGTGGCGAACGGCGAATTCTCCATTATAGAAAATCTTGTAGCCAGCATTCATGAGCCGGTCGCACAGGTCGATCTCTTCATGCATGAAGAAAAGCTTGTTGTCATAGGCGCCAACCGCCTCGAACGCCTCGCGCCTGATCATGTGGCCTGCGCCGCAGAACTGCTTGGCGGGAAACGTCCGGCGGGTCCAGGTGTCGGGATCAAGTGGGCCATACGACCAACTCGACTTGTCCGGTACCGGGGCTTCCAGGGGGCTGTCGAACACGTTCACGGCAAATCCGAGCGCGCCGATGTCCGGATTGGCATCCATGTATGCGGCGGCGCGTGCGCACACTGTCGGGTCCGCAAAGACTGCGTCATTGTCCAGCGCCACGATATACTCAGCCTTGCCCATCTCAGTGGCCTGGTTACGCCCACCGGCCACGCCGGAGTTCTCGGCATTGTACCGGACCTCGACTTCGGGCCGCGCATCACAAAATGCCTGCAGACGCGCGAGATCGGCGGGCTTGGTGCCTTGATCGACCACCTTGACCCGAGGGACGATATCGGCCTGCTGACAACCGCTCTGGATGGCTGCGATTGTGTCGTCAGTTCTGTCCCAGGACAGGATAATGATATCGACGGCCTTCATGGCGATCCCTCGCGTTCGTCATCGGAACGGCGCTAGTGCCCCTGTGGAATTCCATCGGGAGGCTTGCCGCCATTAAGCCCAATTCAAATGTTGCGCCAAGGCTCTTACCGTCATGGGGACGAGCCAAACAGCAAATCTCTGCAGCTGGTCTTGGTCTTGCTCATTCACCGGGCAATAAGGGGCCGTGTACGACACGGTCGGCAGGAGAGCTGGGACGGGTCAATGGCCGTTTGCAACATTATCATACCTTTCTACCAAAGCCGGCCCGGTGTCCTCGCGAAGGCCATAGCCTCTGTTCTCGCGCAGACATATGAGGACTGGCTTCTCATCATCGTCGATGACGGCTCGCCGAGCCCGGTCGAAAAAGACCTGGCAGGTCTGTCAGCCCAACAGATGGCCCGGCTCCGGATAATAAAGAAGCCCAATGGGGGTGTCAGTTCGGCAAGAAACGCGGGTCTTGATGCCGTATCGGATGATGCAGAAATCGTGTGCTTTCTGGACTCAGACGACACTTGGGACGTCAACCACCTGAGCCGTTGCGTCCAGGCCCTGCGCCGGCCAGGGATCGATGTTTTCTGGGCTGCGGTCAGCGGCGACGCCTTCTCGGAGAGTTACGCGCCAGTTTCAAAGGTGCTGGGGATGGATGCCTGCGAACCAATGCTCGATATGCCGGGCGCCTACTGGATCAAGGATTTGCGCAGCGTGCTGTGCGGCCAGTGGTGGCGCCACATGCATCTGTCATGCACGGCAATCACGTCGGCATTGGCCCGGCATGTTCGATTTCGGGACGATTTGCGGCTGTCTGAGGACTTTGCCTTTCTCATGGCCTGTGCCCAGCGGGCAGAAAGCGCGATTGCCAGCGAGGCGCCTGGGATGGCCCGGGGGACCGGCGACAATCTTTGGCACGGCATGGCTTTCGAAGACGCGCGCCTGGCGCTCGAAAAGTATACAATGATGACCCTTTACAAGGCACTGCGGAGGGACCCCGAACTGGCGCCATTGTCGAGGAAGATTCTGGACGCGCGGATAGAAGGGCGACGCCAGCAATTCTATTGGAACCAGGTCCGCCGCCTGAAGGCGCGCAAACTTCCAACTCTGGGGCTCTGGGCGAAGTGGATCATGCGAGACCCTTCGATTATTCGCACGACGATGGGTCGGTTCTTGAAACAGGCGCCCCGCCAGTCGCGCTATGTCATTCCCCTGGACGAAGCCTAGGGGCGATCGGTCAGACGAGGTCCGTATCCTCGCTACCTCTGCCGCGGGCGAGTGCAGTGGCCGCCGTCAGTAATCCTGGGTCCTTTCCGATCCATTTGGCGAGACCGGCAGCCTGAACTGAGGCACCACTGCGCCGGCGAGCCATTTGCCCCCAAAGCGCCTGGAACCTGGCCCGGCGCTGTCGCCGGTTCAGAATGTCTTGGGCTTCGGGGGACAGCGGACCCCGGCTGCGCAGTTTCTGAAAGGCGAGCCAGACGCAGAATTGCTGGCTCAGGAACTTGTCGGCGGTATTGTCGACGCCGTGGAAAAGATTATCGCCATGGCCGCGCACGGCACCGGGTTCGGTTGTTACCAGTGAGCGGCTGGCGGCGCGGATGGCGTCGCTGAAGAACAGCACATCCTCGGCAGCAAGACGAAGGTCTGGATCGAACCTGACCTTGCTTGCGAGGGACCGGGTCATCACCAGCGACGACAAATGCATGAAGCTCCAGTCTGTCAGCATTCGTTCCGATAGATTGTCAATTTCGAACAAAGGGGGCGTGTCAGCAACGCTCTGGTGGGGCCACCGCTCCAGAATGGCGCGCATATCAGCGTGGTAGTCGAAATCCTCGCCGCCGCCGATGGCCGCCAAATAGAGATCGGCACCTTGTGCCTCAATGGCAACCCGCGCCCGTTCGAGATGGCCGGGGTCCCAGGCGTCGTCGGAGTCGAGAAACGCCGCCGCAATGTCGGCGCCGGTCAATGTTTCGAGACCGGTGTTGCGCGCACCGCCGGGACCCTTGTTCTGCTGAGCGATCACCGTGATCTGCGAACGCCTGTGGCCGTCGAGTGGCTTTAGCTCCTCGCTCGCCGGGTGGGGGCTCGCATCATCCACCACGATGATCCTCCAATCGCGGTCGGTCTGTTCGAAGACGCTGTTGAGACCGCGTCGCAAGATGCCGTCTTGCTTCTGGTAATAGGGAATGATGACGGCGATTTTCATGGCAGATTATCAGGTCCTTCGCTGTCCAGGCCTATGGTCGCATGGGCCCAGCGCGGGGCAGGGCAGGCTTCGCGGAACACGCCTTCTTTGCAACTTTCGGGCTGGCGCAGCCCTTGCGTAAGTCGACATCGATAATGGCTGGGGCCTTTCTATCGGCAATCGGGCGTGCGCCCAATCGCTTACCAGCCTGTGGAATAGTTCTGTTGACAGGCGGATACCGGTTTGTCTCTTAGGGAAAGTGGCGGGAGCATGACTTTGGGAAATCGGCTCGGACAATTGGATTTCCTGCGCGGTTTGGCCCTTTTCGGGGTCATCGTGGTTCACACCAGTCAGGACTTCGATAGCGCAATCTATCCGTTTTCCTATATGCTGGGCCAGTGGGATCCCTACCATCTGGGCCGCTACGGTGTGCAGCTTTTCTTCGCCATCAGCGGCTTCACGATGGTCATGATGTACCAGTCGTACATCGCGAAGTGGCAGAGCCCTATTAAGGTTTTCTATGTGAAGCGTATCCTGCGGTTGTATCCGCTCCTGGTCATCGCCGCGTTTGCTTATCTGCTCGTCGACCTGAGGGCCGATGCACGGTTCAACCCTGACGGTGTGCAGGTCATGGACTTCGTTCGCCTACTGACCTTTACCGGCGGTTGGGATCCCCTTTACCTCAATGTTCTCGTACCGGGCGTGTGGTCGATCATCAACGAAATCTATTTCTACATGCTCTTCCCGCTGCTGTTTTTTGCGATCGGCCGGGTGAGCCCCTGGATCATCGGTATCGTCCTGGCGGTGCTGAATATCGGTCTGGTAGTTGGCGCCGACGTGCTCTACCAGCCGAGCGCGGCCTTCCTGGCGGGTGGCGCTGAACGCGCTGCCGATCATGCCTGGCTGGTCAAGGATTTCATGTACCGGAACTTTCTGGTCAGCCTGCTTTGCTTCTATGCAGGGATGGAAGCCTACCGCTTCCTTCACGGTGGCTCGAAGGACTTTATTGGCTTGGCCGTGCCGCTTCTGGTCGCTGGGATTGCGATGGAGGTGGTCGAGCGCCAGAGCGGCGGTGCCATCACCTCTGAAATCCTGAAGGTCACCGCTTTGGCGTGCCTGTTCTACGGGTTGATCATCCTGTCTTTCCGTCCAGCCATTGCAGGCCTGTTCCAGAATGCGACCATAGAGAAATTCGGGACAGTTACGTACACCGGATACATCATCCACTTCGCCATAATTCACGTTGCGGCCCTGGCCGCGCGGGAAGCCGGGGTCATGGACTAT
This sequence comes from Pseudomonadota bacterium, assembly GCA_038522375.1. Lineage (GTDB taxonomy): Bacteria > Pseudomonadota > Alphaproteobacteria > Caulobacterales > Hyphomonadaceae > UBA5336. Next base: position 18,678 of record JBCBKE010000035.1, on the reverse strand, counting down.
GCGAAGTTTGAGTGGGTGTTGCCGGTGATCGTGGTGGCTACGGCCCTTATCAGCTATGGAATTCAGCGCTGGACAGAGACGGTTTGGCAGGATGCTGCGAATGCGATCTGCAGGGCGTTGTTCAGCCGAAAGGACAAGGCCGTCTCGTCAGACGCAACCGTGAAAGGCTACAAAGGACCAAAGATCGCAGACCAGCTGGGCGAGGCAGAACCTGGCCAGCTATAGGTGGTGGTCTAGCGTGGGTGGCTCATCTCGCCCGGCAGGAGAATTTGGCACGGCCTATGCTGGTAGGCGAGGACATCGCCGGATGCGCCGCAGATTGGGGCACCGGTCTTCAGGAGGAAGCGTTCAGCGGGGCAACCCAACGGAACGGTGATTAGGAGTTATCGGATGTCAAACAACAGGGTGATGGTCATGTGCCTGGATGCGTTCCATGCACCGTTGGGCGATCAACTGATCGCTGAAGGCAAGTTGCCGGGGATCAAGCGATTGAAGGAGCAAAGCGCTCGGTTCGAGCTGGAGCACGGCCCCGAGGGAAAGTCTCGCTACACTGGCCTGACCTGGGAACACTTTTCTGCCGGCTGCAAGCCCGAGACGACCGGACGCTGGTCCGTTATCACCTGGGACGCCGACGCCTTCGAAGCGAGGCAGCTGAACGTCGCCGAACCACCGTTCCTGGCAGACATGGACGTGAAATGCGCAATTTTCGATCCGCCCTACTGGGACATTGCAGCCCAATCCAACGCCGTCGGCGTCGTCGGCTGGAGCGGGCACGATACCGGCTGTCATCCGACGTCGGTTCCTGAAAGCCTGATGGCTGAGATCATGGCAAAGTTCGGCCCACCGCCGAGCGTCGCCGAACTCAACACCATGGTGTACCCGAGCGTTGAGCAAACCCGGAAGATGGCGGACCTGATCATCGAGGGCACAAAGCACCGCGCGGATATCGCAGAATGGTTCTTCGCCGAGCGCTGCACCGACTGGGACGTTGCGGTCCTGGGTTTCGGCGAGCCCCATGATGCGATCGAGCTGTTCTGCCACGGCATCATTCCCGACCATATGTTGGCCAATCACCCGACAGCAGCCATTGCACGTGAGGGCCTGATTGCCTCCTATATCGAACTCGACCGTCAGGTCTCGCGGTTCATGGACAAGTTCCCGGACTGCACGTTCGTCGCCTTCACGATGCACGGCATGGGCTTCAATGACACCGATTTACCGACCATGCTGCTCCTGCCGGAACTCATGTACCGCATGCAGTTCGAGCAGCCGCTATTTGGCTCGCGCGAGGACTGGGTTTCTGCCGATGTTCCGATCCTCAGGGAAAACGAGGACTGGAACGGGGCCGTGATCGGAGCGATGACACATCCGCCTAAGGGGATGTTCGAAGCCCTGCCAGAGCGGGCCGCCGGCAAGGCCAAGGCGGTCGCCTTCAAGGCGCTGACAAAGGTGTTCGGCGAGGGTTCTGGCGATTTTCTCTATGAAAAGGATGTCATGAAGGGCGAGGGGCTCCAGCACAAATCCTATTCGGTGGCCTGGATGCCATCGGCCCAGTATTCACCCTACTGGCCACAAATGGATGCGTTTGGCGTGCCGGCCTATTTCGATGGTCGGGTTCGCATCAATCTTCAGGGCCGAGAGAAGTTTGGAAAGGTGCCGCTGGAGCAGTATCACGAGGTTCTTGAACGGATCAAAACCACCCTGCTCGAATGTGTTGATACACGCACGGGCGAACCGGTTATCCGGGAAATGGAAACCCCCGGGGTCAACGACCCCCTTGGCCTCGACGGGACCCAGGCAGATATCAAGATCCTTTGGAACGGGTCACCCGTTGGTTTCCGCCATCCCAAGTACGGCGACATCGGCCCGGCGCCGGTTCGCAGGGTCGGTGGCCACTCCGGCGGTTATGGCGCGCTCTACGTGATGGGCCAGGATATTGAAGCCGGCGATTTTGGCCTGAAATCCAGCTTCGATGTGGCGCCGACCATTGTCGAACTCCTTGGTCAGGTGCGTCCGAACCGGATGGACGGCGAGAGCGTGCTGAAGAAGGACCCTGCTGAGGGGCGATTGGTTCCCGTTCCCGCTGAGTAACCGATACAAAAAGGGGATCGGCTGGCTATCGCTCGCCGGTCTTCCGGGCCTGGTTCAGGAGCTGATCAATCCCGATGGGCGCGCCTGAATCTGCTTTGTGAGGAAACAACGCCAGACTCGGCCTATATGGTGGCCATGACAGAACTGACAAAAGCGGTCGTCCAGGACTTCATGGCCGCCAATCCCGACCTGACAACGCGGCGCGATATTGCCAAGGGGCTGGGGCTCAAGGGCGAGGAACGCCGTGAACTGCGGTCGATCCTCAGGCAGCTGGAAGATGCCGGCACGGTCGTGAAGACTGGAAAACGGGCGGTCGCGAAAGCCGACCGTCCACCAGGAACGACGATTGTTGCCTTCGACCGGCTCGACGATGATGGCATCCTGATCGGGAGAGCCATTGGTCGAGATGGGCCTTACGGTCCGGACATTCACTATGCCGGGCAAGCGAACAGCGGACCAAATCGGTCGGGCAAGACGGGCGGGCGAGGGCGCCGTGGCAGCCGCGGCGACAGCGCAAACACGCCTGGAGTTGGCGACCGGGCGCTTTGCCGATTGACCGAGCGGAGTGGCGAATGGACGGCGCGCGTCATCAAGAAACTTGATGATCGCGAAAACCAACCCGTTATCGGCTTGCTCACCGAAACCGGCCATGGCGGTCGCATTGAGAGCGCAAACCGCCGCGATCGGCATGAATACCTCGTCGATGGCGCCGATATGGGTGGCGCTGTGAGCGGTGACCTGGTGATCGCCCAGCAACAGGTGGGGCCAGGGCAAAAGCGCGGGTATGGGCCGAAGCGGGCTGTCGTCACCGACGTTATCGGCAAGGCTGGCGACCCGCGGGCCGCTAGCCTCATTGCCATACACGCCCACGGCCTTCCGCTTGCCTTCCCGGACGACGTCCTGGACGAAGCGCGGGCCGGCAACAGGGCGCCCGCTGAACGGGAAGACCTGACGGCAACGCCGCTCATCACAATCGATCCTGAAGACGCGCGGGACCACGATGACGCTGTTTTCGCGGAGAAACTATCTGACGGTTGGCGGGTCATTGTTGCCATCGCCGATGTCGCCGCTTTCGTGACTGAAGGGTCGGCCCTCGACAGGGAAGCCTACAAACGGGGGAACAGTACCTATTTTCCCGATCGGGTCGTGCCGATGTTGCCGTTTGAACTTTCGGCCGATGCGTGCTCGCTACGTGAAGACGAAGACCGGGCCTGCTTCGCGGTCGAAATGTCGTTCGATAAAAGTGGAACGAAGCGTTCCCATCGTTTCTTCCGGGCCATGATGCGCTCGCACGCGAAGTTATCGTACGAAGAGGCCCAGACAGCAGTTGAAGGCAAGCCTTCCGACCGCGCCAAATCGGTCCTCGATACGGTCTTGCACCCGCTTTGGGGGGCTTATGGTGCGATGGCGGCTGCGCGGGACCGAAGGGGTCCCCTGGACCTCGACCTTCCGGAACAGAAAATCCTCTTTTCCGATGACGGGACAATTGAGCGAATTGCTGCCAAGGAACGGCTCGACGCCCATCGTCTGATTGAGGAATTCATGATTGCTGCGAACGTCTGTGCGGCCGAGACACTGGAAGCTGAGCGAAGCGGCCTGATCTATCGTGTTCACGATGCGCCATCGGATGCGAAGATTGCGGCGTTCGCCGATTTCCTCTCAACGTTGAAAATGAAGTGGCCAAAGGGCGAGCGTCCCCAGACCGGTCGGTTCAACGCGCTTTTAGAGGATGTGGCGGGGGGTGACCATGATCAGATGATCATGGAAATGGTACTTCGAACGCAGAGCCAGGCTGTATATGCGCCTGATAATCTTGGCCATTTCGGTCTCAACCTGGCCCGTTACGCCCATTTTACCTCGCCCATTCGTCGCTATGCCGACCTTGTCGTGCACCGGGCCTTGATCCGGGCCCTTGGCCTCGGGCCGGACGGTTTGTCGGACAAGGCACTGTCTCAACTCAATGAGACCGCCACTCATATTACCCAGACTGAGCGCCAGAGCATGGCGGCGGAACGCGAAGCTACCGACCGCTACCTCGCACTGTTCCTGGCTGACCGGGTAGGCGCTGAATTCGAGGGGCGTGTCACCGGCGTCACCAAGGCCGGATTATTCGTCCGGCTAGCGGAGACGTCAGCCGATGGGTTTGTTCCCATATCGAGCCTTTCAAATGATTATTGGGTGTTCGATGAGGCCGCGATGTCACTGGTCGCGCGCGGTTCTGGCCACAGGTTTGACCTCGGCCAGGTGGTCAGCGTACGGCTGAAGGAGGTGGCGCCACTACAGGGCGGCCTGCTATTGGAAATGCTGTCGCGGCCCAGACCCAAGCGCAAGGGCGCGGCCTTGCCATCGACATCCGGGGGCGCGGGTGGCGCGCGAAAGTCGGGTCGAAGCGCCCCGCGCAAACGGCGAAAACCATAGGGCGAAGGATCAAGGATGCTGGAAGACAAGAATACGTTCGTTCACCTCTCCAAGTCGGTCGATACGACAAAGGCCCAGCTGTACCGGGAACGCATCCATGCGCTTGAGACCTGGCCGGTCGGCGGCGTGATTGCTGAAGTAGGGGTCATGCAAGGCGCGTATACGCGGCCGATCCTTGAGCGGGTAAAGCCGGAGACGTTCTGGGCGATCGACAAGTATGAGGCGCACGACAATCCGAAGAACCCTCGTCTCGTCGCCCGGTTCGAGGGCAAGACCCAGGAGGCATTCTATCGGGATCGGTTCGCTGCTGAAATCGAAGCGGGCCAGGTCCAAATCAAGAAAGGCCTGTCCTATGAATGCCTTGCCGAGTTTCCGGCCGACACGTTCGATGCGATCTATATCGACGCGGCCCATGACTATGCCTCCGTGAAGGCGGATGCCGAGGCATCGATCCCCGTCTTGAAGCGCGATGGTCTCCTCGTCTTCAACGACTATGCCCACGCCAGCCCGGCTGGTCAGAATTACGGAATACTTTCGGTGGCGAACCAGCTTCTGAACTCCGGTGAATGGGAGCTGGTGTATTTTGCGCTGGACTGGAAAGGATTCCCGGACCTGGCCATGCGGCGTGCTCCTTAGGGCAAGGAACGGTATTGGGAAGAACGGTCATCGGGCGGAGGGGAGATCACAAGACCATGCCGGAAACAGAACCCCAAGGCATGCTGCAATCGGCCTATGACAAGGAAGATGCGGACGATATTGTCGAGCGGGGTAAACCAAGCGCGAAGCCCAAGGATGCGGCAACACTGTTACTGGTTCGGCGAGACCAGGCGGTGCCCCGGGTCCTGATGGGCAAACGCGCGGGTGGACACGCCTTCATGCCCAACAAGTACGTTTTTCCCGGAGGACGGGTCGACCCCTTCGACGGCCGTGCAAAAAGCATCAGCGAATTGAAGTCTGATGTGGCAAGACAGCTTGCGGTCAAAGCGCGGAGAAGCCCGCGATCCCTCGCGCTCACGGCGATCCGTGAGACCTTCGAGGAGACGGGACTCATTGTCGGCAAACCGGCGGACGTCGGCGGCGTACCGCCCGCCGGCTGGTCACCCTTCTATGCCCTCGGCGTTGCGCCTTGCCTCAAGGACTTCACTTTTATCGGTCGCGCAGTCACCCCTCCTTATCGTCCCAAGCGGTTCGATGCCCGTTTTTTCATGGCCGAGGCCGAGGATGCCCTCATCGACGAGCGCCCTCCGGTCGACGGTGCTGAGCTTTCCGACCTTCAATGGGTCAGTCTCGATGATGCGCTTGCGCTGGATATCCCGTCCGTGACGCAGTTCATGTTGGGAGAACTGAAGGAGCGCCTTGAGCGGCCGAACCGATGGCAGGGACCGGCCTATCTCCGTTGGACCCGCTCTGGCCATGCCATGGATCGCATCAAGCGCGACTGACTTGGCGAACCCGGCCCTATTCGTTGGCGAGGACCAGCCTGACTCTCTGGCCGGCGCCGATGGACGAGTAGACCCGGTCCGGTCCTGAGCTTTCCGCGTCTTCGAGCGCTGCATCGGCTTCCATGATGACGTCGTCAATGTCAGACTCAGGCAGGAAGTAGGCGACACCAAAGTTCGTACCGACTTTCAGACGTTCCCCATCGAGCTTGAAGTGCGTGGTCTTGATGCGATGGGCGATCCGTTCACAGACGCCGATCGCTTGTTCGAGCGTAAGGTCGCTCAGAAGGATCAGGAATTCCGATCCGTCTCGACGCGCGAGCTTGTCGAAGGGGCCACGCAACTCTGCGAAGGCGATCTGTGCCACCGACCGCAGAACGGTGTCGCCGGCATCGTGGCCATAGGTCTTGTTGAAGGATTTGAAGTCGGCCAGCTTGAAGACGCAGATGGCCCCCTGTCTGTTGGACGCCGACATCCTGATGCGCTCGTCTTCGGCGGCCTTCTCGAAGTATAGCCGGTTAAGCAGGCCCGTGAGCGCATCGGTGGATGCGAACGCCTCAAGGCTGGCCCGGTAGTGACCAATCCGGTAGCTGTATTGCGCGCCGAATACGGCTAGCGGGATAGCGACCAGCGTGCTGACCAGTGTCGTCGACAGGAAATAGTCCGGGGCGTTGGCCGGCATGCCGGCCTTTACGATATAGCCAGCGAAGATTGCCGAGAGCGCCAGGGCAGACGCGATGATGGCGAAGAACACGATGACGGCGTTCAAGGCGCGAGAGCGGTCGAACCGCAAGAGGAGACGATCACGGTGCATGGCACACGCTTAGCAATTTCCAACTAAGGAATTTCAAACCATGTCGGTTGAATTCGCCCTTTGCACGACCCCTTCGGTTCACCATGTCGGTGCAGGGTTGCCAAGCGACTGATATCGCTCGCGTGCCCCGCCGGAATTGGGTTGACGATGGACCGTCGTGTCGTCATACGAACGCTTTGGATTTTCCTGCGGACTGGCGGTGCTGTTGCCTTCATGGCAGTTTCGCCAGCGAGGGTGTGGGACGCGGACCGCCCGCGCTAACGTTTGAGAGCGAGATCATGGCCAAACCGGCAACCATCAAGATCCGGCTGAATTCGACGGCCGACACCGGCTACTTCTATGTCACGAAGAAGAACCCTCGGAACATCACCGAGAAACTGGTTCTCAAGAAGTACGACCCGATTGTGCGCAAGCACGTGGAGTTCAAGGAAGGCAAGATCAAGTAGCCACCACGCAGTGGCGCTATGCAGCCCGTCTGTGCGACGGCGCGGTCACCCTTGATGGCCGCCATTGAGAACTAGCCACGCTATCGAACAACAAGTCTTGGCTTCCGATGGGCTGGCAATTCGTACCGGGCAACCGAAGCGACGGCCCGCACGAAGTCCAGAACCCGGTGGGCGTCAACGCGTCTGGGGACGGTTAGCACGGTCGCTCCAACCCTTACGCTCTCGCTACCTGCCAATTCGATCTGTTGCTCGGCCAGCTCGCCATTGGAGACGAATGTCGTCTCAGTCGCATCACCGAAACGGAACAGACCGTCATCCGTCACCACGATCCCCGAGCGACCCCATCGAAAGAATGACAGATCGACCGCGGCCAGGGTCCTCTGGTACGGCTTGATCCGACACGCTTGTCTTGCTGCTTTCTCAAGGAGTGGCGCAATGCGCGGTGCGAGTTGGAACCGGCCATGATCGACAAGCGGGCTCAGGACATCGAGAAATGCGCGGTCGTACCCGGCGAGGCTACCCATTGGGGATACCGCCCCAAGTCCCCGTTTTATGGCTTCATAAGTTGTCTGAAGTTTCAACGCTTCAAACGGGCCTAGTTCGCGACCGTTCAAAAGGGTGATGGCGGTGAAACCAAGTGCTGGATTTTTGAGGTCATCGGCCGAGGGCGCCAGGGCGGCTTTCTTCACAAGCGGTTCGATCATGGATTCCAGTTCCCGGACATCCAGTTCGAACCGGTCCATCCGCAATTGAAGACCTTGATGATCGGCCATCCGTTCAATCGCGGCGGGCAGGGACTCCAGACCGGGCAGACCACAAGCCCCATTCACGAATGCCGGCACGATGGGTACGCCGCGGTCGATGGCAGCCTGTAGCTCAAATCTCAGGTAATCGTCCGGGTCCAGAAGTCTTGCGCGCCCATCGCTATCAGCGGCCAGCCAATCCGGGCCCACAACAGCGACCACCACCGACGCCGTTGCCAGATGCCGGGCGAGGAGATCGGCAGATGCGTCAGCTTCGGCTTCAAGGGCCGTATCGATGAATACGTGATCTTCGCCGAATGCGTCTGCCAGGTGGTTTCGTATGCGAACAGCGGCCTGCTTCGCGTCGCTATGCCGATAGGAAATGAAAACGCCCGACATTCTGTCCGCCCTGATCACTCTAGCGCCACACTAGATGTCCGGCGCCGCTGCCGGAAGGGGCGCGCGCCCTTCCTAACCATCAGTTCACGTACAAATTAGTAATAAAGCCCGCTGTCGGGATCGACGTCATTGGCCTCGAACAGATCGAAGAGGTCTGCAGATCCCGCTTCCGGCGCGACTGGCGCTAGGGGCTGAAGCGTTTCCCCGGCAGGTGCCTGTGTTTCGACAGGTGCTGCACGTGAAAGCGACTCCATGCCGGTAAAGGCCTCGAAACTGAAGGTGTCTTCGGGCGCATTCAGGCCGTCTGGGGCGTCGATTTCTGGCGAGAACTGCGTTGGCGAGGCAACTTCGACATTATTGCGCACGGTGTTCACGTTTGCATTCAGGATCGTGATGGATACGCCCGAGCGGTTGAACACGACGTTGGAACCGCTTTGGCTGAATGCGTTTCCGGCCTGTGTGTCGTTTGAAAATCCAAAGCCGGTGAGCCGAATTTCCTCGCCGCCCGAATAGTCCGTGATGGTATTCGCACCATTTTCGCTGGCATTGAATGCAAACACGTCATTGCCGTTGCCGCCGGTGAGTGTGTCGTTCCCGCCGCGGCCATCCAACCAGTCGTTCCCACCGGATCCGTTCAGGACGTTTGCGCCGTTATCGCCGAGAAGCTTGTCGTTATTGTCCCCACCGATGACGTCGTCGATGTTCGAGATCGATGTGCTGGTCCCATCGAACGTGCCGTTCACCTCGTTCGTGACCGCTTGCAGACCTGCAAGCCAATTGTCGGCAAACTGTTCGACGCCGTTACTATCGGGATGCAGACCATCATAGAGGTCACTCGTGGAGATATTGGAAAAATCGACAAGCGTGACATCGATGCCCTGATTGTTCGCCTGGGCGACAACACCGGGAAGCGTTGAGTTGATAGCGGGAAGATTGAATGTGGCCTCGGACCGTGTCGTCGCAGGAAGCGTACCCAACAGGATCTTGACGTCTGGATTGGCCTGCTCGAGTTCCTGCATAATCGACAGCAGTTCTCCGGGCACGGAGCCGGCAGGGTTGGAGTCCTGCAACGCATCGTTGGTGCCGAGCATCAGCAGGACAATATCGTTCGGATTGTTTGCAACGATCGTGTCGATCTGGTTGTTCACCGTGGTTGCGGTGATGCCGCCTGTGCCCTGGTGATCGCTGTCGAGCAGTCCGTTTGCCGGTTTGGTGGACCGGCTACCCACGAAATCGACCCACAAGCCCAGGTCTTCGGTGATGGATTCCCAAAGCGGTGCACGGTAACCGCCGGCAATCGCTGCGCCCTCTGTGAGACTGTCACCGAGCAGGAGTATTTTCGCGGCTTCTGTGTACTCGTTTTCCTGAAGATCGACGATGTAGGCAGTGTCACTACCCTGGAAGCTGAGCGTATTGTTTCCGCTCCCACCGCTCAACGTCAGCGAGTCGATCCGTGCGAGTTCTTCCGCACCGCGGGTTCCTTCGATTGAGATGATGTCGCCGGGTTCAAGCGACAGGAAGATGGTTGTCGAAGCCGACGTCCCGGCAGCGCTTGTCCCACCGGTGCCTGAAAACGTCGACACTGTTTCGCCGTCCACCTTCACGACAAAGGTCGCTACGCCATCGCTTTCGTCGAAATAGTTCACGGTCAGGGAATAGTTGCCGGCCTCCCCGTCAAATTCCCCCGACACGGTTCCCGACGAGAATGTCCGCACGAGTTGACCACCGGAGGCCTCGAACCGGTCTTCAACCTCATATCCCTCAAGGTCGAGGTCTTCGGCTTCCGTCGTTCCGGAGGATATGACGGGCAGGTTCGAGTTGCCGCCTCCGCCGTTGTTTCCGCCGCCACCGGTTGAGGTAATGGTCAGGGCATCGACACGGGCGAGCTCATTGGTGCCCTTGATCCCATTGATTGCGATCGTATCGCCGGTTTCAAGCTGTACCGTAAAGGTCTCGGTCGCCTTCGTACCGATGCCGGAGAGACCACCAGTGCCAAGCCACGTTTCTTCCACTTGGCCGTTGACCAGCAGTTGGAAGGTGGCCTGTCCGTCGTTTTCGTCAAAGTAATCAACGTCGATAGTGTAGGTGCCGGACGCGCCGGTGAAGGTGCCAGACGCCTGACCGCTTCCGTTCAGTGTCCGGATAAGCGCATTGCCCGACGCGTCGTTACGGCCTGTCTCGATCTCGTAATTGCCCGAAAGGTCGAGGTCTTCTGCTTCGGTCTTGCCGACAGACAGCGTTGCGTCGCCGGGAGGTGGTGGCGGCGGAGGCGGAGGTGGTGGTGGTGGCGGAGGCGGCGAGCCGCTCGTGTCTTCCACCAGTTCAATCTTGTCGATACGCGCGAGTTCTCCGCCGCCGACCGTACCGCGAATGGCGATCGTATCGCCATTGGTGAGCGATACCGAAATATCCCGGGTGGCCGCGTTTCCCAGCCCCGACTGACCACCCGTTCCCTGCCAGGTTTCCACGACCTGGCCATCGACGAGCAGTTCGAATGTAGCGACGCCGTCGCTTTCATCGAAATACGTGATGGTTGCCGTGTAGTCGCCCGTCGTGCCTGTGAACGTTCCGGAGGCCGTACCGCCACCCTGAGTCACCAGGGCGCGGACCAGGGCGTTGCCCGAGGCGTCGTTGCGGCCCGTCTCAATGGAATAGTCTCCAGACAGGTCGAGATCTTCCGCTTCCGTCGATCCCTCGGTGATCGTTGCTCCATTTGGCGGCGGGGGAGGAGGCGGCGGCGGTGGTGGTGGAGGGGGTGACCCCGTATTCGTCGACGCAATCACGATGTTGTCGAGCCTGGCGGCCTCGCCGTCGCTACGAACGCCTTCAATGCGGACCGTGTCGCCCGGGTTCAGCGTCACTTCTGTTGTTTCCGCCGCTGGCGAGCCGGTGGCAGACGTTCCGCCAGTCCCCAGCCAGGTGTTGACGATGGTGCCGTTGATCAACAGGCGATAGGTCCCGACGCCGTCGCTCTCGTCGAGGTAGTTGACGGTGAGGTCATAGGTGCCAGCTGCCCCACTGAAGCCGCCGGAAACGGCGCCCTGGGTTGGTGTTCCAACGACCAGGCCATTGGCCGCGGCGGGGTTGCTCTGGATCTGGTAGCCGCCGGAAATGTCGAGGTCTTCCGCCTCGGTCAGTCCAACGCCGATCGTGCCCGATCCACCGGAACCCCCTCCATTTCCACCACCATTTGCGACGAGATCGAGGGAGTCGATACGGGCAAATTCCTCGCCGCCGACCGTCCCGCGGATGGCTATCGTATCGCCCGGGTTGAGGCTCACGGCAATGTCACGGCTAGCCGCGGTGCCTAATCCGCTTCTCCCGCCGTCACCGACCCACGCATCGACGATCTGTCCGTTAACAAGCAGTTCGAACGTCGAGACTCCGTCGCTCTCGTCAAAATAGTTCACGGTCAGGGTGTAGTTGCCGCTGGTTCCGGAAAACGTGTCGGAGGCGGTAGCAGAGCCGGTGCCACCGACCTTGATCCCGCTCCCACCGGACGCATCGTTCCGCGTCTCAGTTACATATCCTGCGAGTTGAAGGCTTTCTGCCTCCGTTCGGCCGACTTGAATTGCCATGTAACACCCACTGTCGCGGTCAACACCTCATGTCTGGACGATGACCGACATCTCACCTTTGTTGCTGCCCAATCCGTTTCTTCGGCTGGGTTTGATTCAGCGCTTTTGGGGCTGATATTCCACAGTCGAAACAACTTTCCAAGTTGAAAGCAAGACATGGGCCGCTGCAATTGCAGCCCGTCGCCGATAGGTCACGCGAGCGTTCAATAGAGAACACAAAGATGGCGTGGTCTCTCGTTCAGCAGAATACCTCAGGTCGCATTGGGTGGATGGGCTTTTGCTGTTTGCGCAAGCGTTGAACGCCGCTAAAGCCGTGGGATGGATGCGCTGGAAGTGAACTTCGACGGGCTCATTGGTCCAACCCATACCTATGCTGGCCTCTCCGACGGGAACGTGGCGAGTGCTCGGAACGCTGGAGACATCTCCAACCCCCGCGAGGCCGCGTTGCAGGGGCTGGAGAAGATGCGACGCATGGCCGATTCGGGGCTCGTGCAGGGCATCTTGCCGCCGCAGCCCCGACCTGACTTCATGTTCCTGATGGGGGCGGGTTTCATCGGCGAGACTGGCGTCGTAATCGAGCGCGCGGCGAATGAGGCCCCGCATATCCTTAAGGCAGCCTATTCCGCGAGTTCCATGTGGACCGCGAATGCCGCGACCGTGTCGCCGTCTGCCGATACTGCAGATGGCCGGCTGCACCTGACGGCGGCGAACCTCACCACGATGCTTCATCGCTCGATCGAAGGCGATTGCACGGCGGCCGTGCTGATGGATGTCTTTGGAGATGAACGGTTCTTTTCCGTTGCTCCGCCGTTACCGTCCCACGCCGACTTTGCCGACGAAGGTGCGGCCAACCATGTTCGTCTTGCGGCTGCGCATGGGCAGCCTGGGGTTGAACTCTTTGTGTATGGCCGTGACGCCGTCGAAAGCAAACCGGGATATCCTGCGCGGCAAACCCGTTTGGCCAGTGAGGCTGTCGCCCGATCCCACGGACTTGATCGGTCGCGAACGGTGTTTGCACGCCAGTCCCGCATGGCGATTGAAGCCGGCGCATTTCATAATGACGTGGTATGTGTTGGAACGCTCGATACATTGTTTTTCCACGAATTCGCTTTCGAGGACACGGCGACCACCCTGGAGGCGTTGAAGGCAGCAGGCGATGGGCGTTTCATGTTGAATACCGTGATGGTGCCAGACGCGGCGGTCCCCCTTGCCGACGCGATATCGTCCTACCTGTTCAACTCCCAACTGCTTCAGATGCCGGGCGAGGACAGGCTGGTGCTCTTGGCGCCAACCGAGACACGGGACAACGCTCACGCGCGCACCTTTTGCGAAGAAATGGTTGCTGGAAACGGACCCATAGGCCGTGTCGACTATGTCGATGTCCGCCAGTCCATGAAGAATGGCGGCGGTCCCGCCTGCCTGCGGCTTCGCGTCGTGCTGACCCAAGACGAACTGGCAGCTGTCCATTCGGGCGTCATCCTCGACGAAGCGAAGATCAAGGCGCTGGAGGCTGTCATCCAATCGCACTATCGGGATCGGCTTGCTCCGGCCGATCTGTCCGACCCCGCATTCGCCGATGAAGCCCTCAGTGCCTATGAGGCCATCATCGACGTGATCGGACTCACCTCGCTGGCATAGGAGGCGTTTCTCGCGATGAAACTCTATACATACTGGCGATCCTCGGCCGCTTACCGCGTTCGCATCGCCCTCGCGTTGAAGGCGGTTCCCCACGAGCGCGTATCGGTCAGCCTCCACCCGGGAAAGCTCGAACAACTTGGTGACGCCTACAAGGCGGTCAATCCCCAGATGCGCCTTCCGAGCTTGGAGGTCGACGGCCGGGTCATTGCCCAGTCAATGGCGATCTTGGAATGGTTGGAAGAGCGTTACCCTGATCCCCCCCTGTTACCGACAGACCCCTGGGCGCGGGCGGAAATTCGCGCGTTTGCCCAGATTATCGCCAGCGATACCCATCCTTTGCAGAACACATCGGTCCTGCGGTATCTCGAAGATGCCCATGGCGCGGACCAGACATCCAAGCGCCGCTGGGCTCAGGAGTGGATGGGGCGCGGGCTGGCCGCATGCGAGGCGCTCGCCGAAGGCCGGACAACGCCTTTCCTGTTTGGCGAGACACCAAGTTTCGCCGATATCTGCCTCGTCCCACAGCTCTACAATGCCCGCCGGTTTGACCTTGAGCTTGCGGCGATGCCGCGTCTCCTGGCGGTTGAGACCACATGTCTAATGCTACCCGCGTTCCAAGTCGCCGCGCCGGACATGCAGTCAGACGCCAGTTGACGAAACGCTCGCTGGCCTGGGGCGGTTTCCGGCTTAAAGCGGCGCGTGCTCAAATGGAATCGGCGCCGCTTCAAGTCCTTGCCTTGACGCGCTTCCAGGCGAACCGGTGCCCACTTCGCCTAGAAGCGGGTTAGTCGTCAAACCCCACGAAAGTAGCCGCTTCGTCAACAGACTTGCGTTTCGAGACAACCGCATTCGCCGGAAAACTGTCATCGGGCCAGCCCATCGCGACGCAGATCATGATGACCTGATCGTCTGGAATTCTTGCATGCTCCCTGACAACCGGGCTCTGCATGATCCCCTGACTGTTGATGACACAGCCCAGGCCTTTGCTCCATGCGGCGTTGACGAGTGCATTCACCACGCCACCACAATCGAACGGCGCGATATCGCTGCCATGGATGGAACGGTCATAGGTCACAACCACGGAGACCGGCGCGTCGAACTGGCGAAATCCGCGAAGGACCCAATCCTGCCGTGCCGCCTTGTCGTGACGTTCGATGCCCATTGCGCCGAATAATTGGACGGCGATCTCGATTTGCCGCTCCCGGTGAGCGCCTTCATAGCCTGGGCCGCTGCGGAATTCCCGCGTGTCCGGGACCCCGGCGAGGTTCCGCTCAACATTGCCCGCACGAATCTTGTCGAGTACGTCACCGGCCACCACGTAGAAGTTCCATGGCTGGGTATTCAAGGATGTTGGCGCTCGCATCGCCAGCGACAGAACCTCTCTTATCAACGCCTTCGGAACAGGGTCAGTCTTGTAACCCCTGATGCTTCGCCGCCCGGCAACCACGGTTTCATAGTCCATGCGAGTCTCCCGATATCGTCTCTCGGGACCGTTATCAGCGGCTCCGACTGGGATAACAATCCCAGCGGCGATTCAGCTTGGGGGCTTTTGATCCGGTTGAATCGGTGTTTGATTGGTCAGGAGAAGATATCGGGGTAACCGCATGAATGATGTGCCAGGGCCTGGGCCAGCAAGCACAACGAGCCGAACGGCCAAGGACTGGGCGGTTATCCTCGCCCGCTACTGTCAACCGAATGCCGCGCGGGGTGCGTTTGAAATTGCAATTACGCTGGTTCCATTGATTGGATTGGCGGGGCTGGCGGCCTGGACCATGTCGACCAACCTTTGGCTGGGATTGCTGCTCTGCGTGCCTGCCGCTGGCTTTCTGGTGCGACTGTTCGTCATCCAGCATGATTGCGGGCATGGCGCCTTTTTCAAGTCGCGGCGCATGAATGACTGGGTGGGGACGGCGCTGGGTGTGCTCACCTCGACCCCGCATCTGATCTGGAAACACTCGCACACCTATCACCATTCCGGCTCTGGCAATCTCGACAAACGCGGGATGGGCGCCATTCACACGCTCACCGTTGAGGAGTACCTCGAAAAGGGGTGGTGGAACCGGCTGCTCTATCGCCTTTACCGCAATCCCGTGATCCTTTTCTTCATCGGCCCGCCATTTGTCTTCCTGATACAGAACCGTTTGCCGTTCGAGTTCTTCACGCGAGGCCTGGGCTTCTGGGCCAGTGCGCTTGGATCGAACGTTGCGATGATCCTTGCATCCTTGCCCCTGGTCTGGGCCTTTGGCTGGCTACCGGTGCTACTGGTGTACGCCGCAACAACGACGCTTGCAGCGATTGTGGGTGTCTGGCTTTTCTATGTGCAGCACCAGTTCGAAGGCACTCACTGGTCGCGAAATGTTGAGTGGCAGATGCATGACGCTGCGCTCCATGGCAGCTCCCATTACGATCTTCCGACCGTATTGCGCTGGATCACAGGCAATATTGGTATCCACCATGTCCACCACCTCAACAGCCGCATTCCGCTTTATCGGCTCTGGGATACGATGCGCGATCATCCGGAACTGAAATCGATCAACCGTCTCACCCTCTGGGACAGTTTCAGGACAGTCGGTCTCCATCTCTGGGATGAAGCCAACGGACGGATGGTTTCCTTCTCTGAAGCGAAGGTGGCTTAGCCGACCTGTCCGCGGTGCCGCAGTTTCGCGTCGGCCAGCACGCATGCCATCATGGCTTCAGCCACCGGCACCGCCCTGATCCCCACGCAGGGGTCATGGCGGCCCTTGGTACGTATGTCTACGTTTTCACCGTCCCGGGTCACAGACTTCACTTCGGTGAAGATCGATGAAGTGGGCTTGATCGCAATTCGCGCCACCACTGTCTGGCCGGTCGAGATCCCGCCCGCAACGCCGCCATTCCTGTTGGAGAGAAAGCGCGGGCCATCGCCATTGCCAGACCGCATCTCATCGGCGTTCTCTTCCCCTGACAGGGCGGCAGCTTCGAAGCCCGCACCGATCTCGACACCCTTCACCGCGTTGATCGACATCAGCCCGCCTGCGAGTTCGGCATCCAGCTTGCCATAGACCGGCGCACCCCAACCTGCAGGAACACCGCTGGCCTCTACCTGCACAATCGCGCCGGCTGATGATCCCGCCTTTCGCGTATCGTCGAGGAATGCCTCCCACCGGGCAGCGATCTCGGCATTCGGGCACCAGAACGGGTTCTTGCCGACTTCGTCCCAGTCCCATGGGGCATCACCGAGGGCGTGTGACCCGATCTGGACGACGGCGCCCCGGATCGTGATCCCATCGCCCAGGACCAGACGCGCGACGGCGCCTGCCGCAACCCGCGCGGCGGTCTCCCGGGCAGAACTGCGTCCGCCGCCGCGATAGTCCCGGATGCCGTATTTCGCATCATAGCTGTAGTCGGCATGGCCCGGGCGATAGCGGTCCCGGATTTCGGAGTAATCCTTCGAGCGTTGGTCGATATTCTCGATCATCATCGAGATCGGTGTGCCGGTGGTGCGAGGGCCGCCGGTTCGGTCATCTTCGAAAACGCCGGAAAGGATTTTCACCTCATCAGGTTCCTTTCGCTGGGTGACAAAGCGCGACGTGCCGGGCCTGCGCTTGTCCAGGAAGCCCTGAACATATGCAGTGTTGAGGGGCAGTCCGGGCGGGCACCCGTCAACGATGCAACCGAGCGCCGCGCCATGGCTTTCTCCCCAAGTTGTAATGCGGAACATATGTCCGAATGTGTTGTGCGACATGGCGGAACGCCCCTAGAAAAGAGCTCTGTTTGCCCGCACTTAGGTGACTGATGCAAGCGGCGCGATAATGCGGGGCACCGAGAGAAAGGCAGAACCGATGGCGAGCCAGGCGTTGAGCATGACAGCCACAGAGGATTCCAACTCAGAAGACTCCGAGGACAATCCGATCCCTGCCACGCCAAGTGCGCGGGAGTACGACAATACCGAAGACCGTCCCCTGATCGAAGTTCTTGATGACCCGCTCGCCCTGTTTCACGATTGGTTGGCGGATGCAAAAGCCAGTGAGGTCAGCGATGCCAATGCCATGGCCTTGGCGACAGTCGATGACGAAGGGCTACCCGATGTGAGGATCGTGCTGCTCAAGGATTTCAGCCCTGACGGTTTCACATTCTACACCAATTACGACTCTACCAAGGGTCGGCAGCTTTACGGCCAGTCGAAGGCCGCACTGAACTTTCATTGGAAATCACTCGGCCGTCAGGTGCGCATCCGTGGGCCGGTCTCCAGGGGCAAACCTGCCGATGCGGACGCCTATTTCGCTTCACGCGCCAAGGACAGCCAGATTGGCGCCTGGGCCAGCCACCAATCGCAGGCACTTCCAGAACGCGATGCGCTTGTGGCGCGCCATACGCTCCTGGCCGACCTCTATCGCGATGATGACCATATTCCGCGGCCTCCCCATTGGGGCGGATACATCCTCTCACCCAGCAGTATCGAGTTCTGGCAGGACCAGGCCTACAGATTGCACGATCGCGTCGTTTATAGCCGTGAATTCGGGCAACCTTGGACTCATATCCGTCTCAATCCCTGATCGCGGGCGAGCCCACTCTTGCGCGGATCCGGTGTTGCCCCTATCGAACGCCATAGGGCTGGCAGGGGGACGAGACATGACAGCAGACGCCCTCACGGTTCCTGCGCTGGATTGGACCGGTGAGACCAATGCCCGGGTTTCAGGGCAAGGGTACTCCATGGAAGCAGCGGGTTTGCTGCTCCAGCGCGCAATCGAACAAGGCGCCAGACGAGCTGCGGGATCAGACGTGTGTCCGGTCTCGGTCACGCTCGACACAACGGCCGTCGCAGAAGGAGCCGGACCACTTTCGTTTGTGGTCGCGATCGACCGGAAAACCCGGACGCTCGTCTTTGCCCACGGGTCCGCGACCGAGAACAGCCATACCCTCATGACGGCCACGGCTGTCTTTCGCATCTTGTGAGACGCCCGCTACTCGGATCGGGAGCCCTGACGCTCGTTCTGGGGGCTTGTGCGTCGGTGCAGCCCGCCGCGCTCAGTCCTCTGGACGACCCATCCCTTGCCGGCGCACAATGGGGCATCGCCGTCGCTCGCCTGGACGGGGCGCCCCTTCTGATGAAGGATGCCAACCAGCGTTTCC
>JBCBKE010000034.1:0-31912 GCA_038522375.1 Pseudomonadota bacterium | reverse complement strand
GGTGCTGGCGCTCTTCATCCTCGGCCAGCCGATCACCACGCTGCAGTCGCTCGCGATCGTCGTCGTCACGGGCTCGGTCTTCGTGGAGATGTTCTGGACCCGGATCGAGAGCTGGCGCAGCCGCGCCACCACCACGGGCTGACGGGGTGGGGATAAGAACCGCCGGGACAGGTCCCCCGGCGCAGGGCGGTTCAGCCGATATGGCCTGCCGGAACGGCAAAGACCCTGATATCCACACGCCGTGCCAGCGGTGATCCATGGGCGGCTCCGGGCGCCGCCGCAGCGGGTTGGGCCCGTCGGTCAACGCCGCGGGCCGTCACCAGACCGTGGCGCGAAAGCGCGGCCTGTACGGACGTGTCCCGGGTCTGTCCGAGGGCGATGGGTTCATTCGCCGCCTCGTCGGCCAGGGAAGTGGTGCGGGTTTCGATCGCCTCGATGGCGCACCCTTCCAGCGTGGCGGCAAAGCCGGCCAGGGCTTGCTCGGCCTCTTCCGTGAGGGCGGCTGAGCCTGGTTCGAAATAGACAACCGTCGCCGTGGCTCCGCAGGACTGGGGGGGCGTGAAAACCTCGCTGGGTGGAGGGCTGGCGACGGCCGTGCTGGCAAGGCCGGTCAGGGCAATCAGGGTTGAAAGAGCAGGGTGCATGGGACGCTCCTGTGGTGGCAATGGGCCTACCGTCTCCCGCGTTCGCGGCGGAAATGTGCTCGCCCCGCGGGGGAATGGGGCAGGTTTGGGAAGATTAGTGGACCTGTGAACTGCCGGGATGTTTTCACCGGTCCAACCGCCAACAGCGCTTGCCCTGCACGGCGCACGGGATTAAGCCCTAGCGCGCGGTGGCCGCCTTAGCTCAGCTGGTAGAGCGGCTGATTTGTAATCAGCGGGTCGGCGGTTCGAGTCCGTCAGGCGGCACCAGTAAAATCAATGCGTTAGGGTGAACCAGACGATTGCTTGCGACGAGTGGGTAAGCGGTAGGTAAGCGTCAGGCTTCCGAAAGTGCTTGTCCGGGTTAGTATTTTTAAGTGTCTAGTCCCCGACGAGAGGGCTTATGGGACACATCCGATTACCAGATCTCCGGATGACTCGCCGCTGGCAAGCCGTCGTCGAGGCGATCACGAGTAACGCAACGGCCGAAATCGTTGCCGGCCGTTCGGCGGCAGCCGCAGAGGCGGCTTTCAAACAGGCGCGGACAGACCCCGCTTTCCTTCATGTGGTTCGTTTGCTGGCGCAGCTCCCACTGGCGGCACGTTCCCCCGATTACCTCGATGATCTCCGCTCGCTCGGAATCAAGCTTGAGACGGCGCCGACACTGCTCGAACTGTCGGCCGCACTCGCCGAGGGGGAGGTTGGCCGCCGCAGGGCGAGATCGGATATCGGCGAGCTTGCCAATCGGGCGCTGATTGCCAGCCTGAACACGGTCGTCGGTCCGGCTCTGCCGACGCTTTTTGGCGATGATCCTGACAGCTTGCGAACCGAATTGGGCCGGCATGCGGGCGGCGCGCGATTTGCCGTTCTCGGACGTGAGTTCTTCGCTCGGTTCACTGACGGCGTCCTTGGCTACTATCTGAGCCGAGAACTGGCCGAACACCAGGGCGCCGGGCATCGTTTCTCCAACGAAGCCGATCGGGCTGCATTCGAGGATGCGCTATCACTGCATTGCTGGGAGGCATCCCGCATTGTCGAGGCGTATGCCGGTAGCTGGTTCGGCGACTGAGGCGGAGCCCGAAACGGCGTCCGCGCCGTCCGCCGCGTCCGGCAATTGGGCCGGCGCGCGCTTGAATGGCCGTATGGCGGACGGCGCGGACGCGGCGGACGGCGATATTCAGATCTAGGACGGCGGGGAGGAACGCATGTCGAAGTCGAAGAAGCGGGTGGAAACCGGCGAGCCTACGCTTGTCGTTGGCGAGGATCGCGGAATGCCGGCCAAGCTCAAGGCAATGGGCGGGTCGGATTCGGATGTGTGGAACAACGCGTTGGTCAATCAGGTGCTTGGATCAGTATGGGCAAAAGGTTTGAGCGAAGAGGAGCGCAATAAGCGGTTTCTTGCGGTGATCGACGCTCTCATATCGATGAGTTTGGCCGATGAGACGGAAAGCATGATCGCTGCCCAACTCATCGCATCCCACAATGCGGCGATGGAATGCTATCGGCGAGCGATGATCCCTGACCAAACGTTTGAAGGACGGCGAGAGAACCTGAACCAAGCGAACAAGCTTTCGCGATCCTGGGCGACGCTTCTGGACGCAATGAACAAGCACCGCGGCAAAGGGCACCAGAAGGTTACGGTCGAACACCTTCACGTGAACCAGGGTGGCAAAGCCATTGTCGGCGAGGTGAATGCGGCTGCGGGGAGGGGGGTAAACACGGAAACGGAGGAACAACCCCATGCAAAGCAAACTGGCGATGCACCGAAGCCCGCGCTGCCTGGCGCGGACACGGGCGGGAACACCCTGCCGGTCCCCGGCGATGCAGAATGGCCGGTGCCGGATGCACGGGGGAAAGTCGCCGGGCGCGCCAAAGGGGAATAGGAACGCCTGGAGGCACGGGCTCTATGGCGCCGAGGCAGCCGAATGGCGACGGGAAGTGGCTGAGTTGCTTCGGGAGATGCGAGAGTTGTCGAGCGATTGATACGTTGCCGAAGGGATAGTTGTGGTTCCTCGGCGCCCTTCGGTCTGCCTTCCGCCGACAGCAGTTTGATCCCAATGCCGACGTCACCACCAACTCAACTACGGGAATGTGTAAGTGGGTTTGAATCTGCAAATTTGCGATCAACCACAGAGCATGTAGGATCAATGCATGAGGGGGCGCCATGCCGGTTCTCGCTGATCACCGGCTCGACGGGATTGAACTCGCCGCCTGGTCTGGCCTGTCGGCTAATGAGTTGCAGGCTCGGCGCGAGCGCGGCGATTCGGGCCCGAAAGCCCAGGGTGGCGACCGGACCTCCCACCGGATTGAAAAGCATGCCGATGCGATCCTCACGCTGCTGGACGAGCGCGGAGATATCACGCTCGAAGAGATACGCGCCGCCCTGTCGGAGCGCGGGGTTCATGTTGCCACCTCGACGATCTGGCGGTTCTTCGACCGCCACGCCATTACGCGTAAAAAAAGACCGGCCATGCGAGCGAGCAGGACGGCCCGGACGTCCTGATCCGGCGTGAGGCGTGGTTTGAAGCCCAGCCTGATCTTGATTCAGACCGGCTGGTGTTCGTCGATGAAGTGAGCCATTGAGGCGCCATTGGTTCAAGCCCAATGGCGAACGGGCCTCGACAAACATGGCGCGCACCCATGGCCGCTGCCGACGTGGCGAGCGCCTGCGCATGAGCGTGCCGTTCGGGCACTGGAAAACGACGACGCTCGTGGCCGGACTGCGCACCACTGGCATGGTCGCGCCATGCGTGCTGGACGGGCCGATCAATGGCGAGGCCTTCACCGCCTGGGTCGAGCAGTTCCTCGTGCCGACGCTCCGGCAAGGTGACACAGTGATCCTGGACAATCTCTCAAGCCACAAGGCGACGAGAGCACGCGAACTGATCAAGGCTGTCGGATGCTGGTTGTTCGTCGGCTTACGCGGCTTTCAGCCACGGTCCTCCTTACTCCTGCCCGCCTACAGCCCCGACTTCAACCCGGTCGAAAAGGCATTCGCCAAGCTCAAGGCAATGCTCAGAAAGGCCGCAGAACGAACCGTCGATGCTCTCTGGAATACCATCGGGCGGATCGTCGGCCTCTTCAGCCCACCGGAATGCGAAAACTACTTCGCCGCCTGCGGATACGATGCAGATTGAATGGAATCTGCCCTTGAACCAATATTTGGAATGGAAATGGAGGCCAGCGCCTCATGGGGTCGCTGTTGTTGAGTAATATGAGCACTTCCGCGTCGGCTGGAGTAGCCGTCTTGGTCAAGCGTGGCTTGGCGAACAGACTGCGAAGAGAAGCGTGACCCGGACAAGGATGAGTACCGGAACAACCGAAACAGGGAGCTTGATCTCGATGCCTAATTAGAAAAGCGTACAAAGTGCTCGATTGTTCTCGCTTGCTTATGCAGGGACTAATTGGGCGCCACGTAGGGCTTCGACCCGGAAGCCGGGAGGTGGGCCATAGCGGTTGAACCCTTTTGCGCCGGGCAAGGCCATCAGCGGTGTAAGGAGCAGCAAGCTGACGACGATCGCCAAGAGCCGTTCCGGTTGGCCGGCAACGCCATAGGCGGCAAACTGATCACCGCTGCGCTCGACGACCATGGCAATGATGAAGAGCAACGAGATGATCAGCACGGACCACCAGGATGTCTGCCCCAGGTCGTGGAGCCGTTTCGAAATGATTGTGAACAGGCAGTAGACGCAGAGCATTAGGGCAATCGCGCCGAGAATGACCACGAAGGTTTCGTATTCGCCGAAGGAACCGGGGAGTCCCCCCAGAACCGTAAGGATATTAAACCCGCCGGCCAGATAGTCAGTATAGGCGTAGAAGAGCGCCAGCCAGGCGGCAAACAGCATGCCCATGACAAACGGCAATCGGCTGATGCGGCCAATCCTGCGGAGCAGAAGGAAGCTGAGATCATACTCGGGCGAGGCCGAGGCGACGCGCAGGTCGGGGTCGTAGGGCTGCCAATTGCGGCTGTAGCTGGGCGCAGGCCCGAATTGGTTGGCTTCCTTGCTGCCCGGGTAGATCAAGAGCACCAGCGGGCCGAGAATAAACGGTATTCCCAACAGCGCCAAGGCGATGACGGCCAGACCGACGGAAACGGGATTGTTGGGCTCGTCAATAATACCGACGATGATCGCGAAGCCGACGCCAAGCAACCCCATGCCGATGGAGATGGTCAGCACTTTCCACGCCGAGCGTGACATGTCGTGGATACGCTTTGCGTACAGGGCGAGGGATGTAAACACGATCAATGACGTGAACAGGAACAGCACGACGATTGCCATTGGCTGTCCGATATTCGGGGACCGGGCGAGTGGGTTAGTGATAAACGATAAGCCAAGGCTGAGCGGTGTCCAAATCAGGTAGTGGAGCAACACGCCAAACAGGTACATCCGGCGCCCGAGGCGACCGTTCCAATCGAACAGAAGGTATGCCGGGTTCCAAGCATAGGGCAGCCCCGAGACTGCCGCTTCTGGTTCTTCTGCTGAGATGAGCTTTCCGGGAGTGGCCCCCCGACTCGGGCTTTCGGCGTGCCCCGACGGCTCACGGGCCAGGGAGCCGGCGGACGTCCGCTCGATGCCGAGGGTACCGAACACGGAATCCACGGTTCCATCGGCATCGGCATGATGCTCCACCCACTGGGCTGACGTCAAGTAGTACCGGTACCCGCCCTTGGGCTCGACGTCCTGGATGCGGACGGGGATCAGCTTGCAGGCCGATCCCCGCGCCTTGGCCACGGTGATCTCGTTGATGCATTCCGTGCTCTCATTCATCGCGCGTGAGAGCATGACGATCATCGCCGAACACCGATCAATGGCGGTGATGATCTCTTCCTGGAAGTTCTTACCGGCGCCAATGTCACGCGGCGCGATCCAGCAGCGCAGGCCTTCCCGCTCCAGATCGGCTACAATCTTGTTCACCCGCGCCTTGTCCTTGGTCGCATAGCAGATGAACACGTCATGCATGTCAGATGTATCCCCACCACTCCAATGCCAAACTGGCCCGTCGATGAACGACGCGTCAAGGCGATTTTGGCGACTACAATAGTAATCGCCCGCTTATCATTGGGGCCGCCCCGGGCATCGTCAGCGGAACCGGGCGATCTAGAGTTTAGGGCAACGGGACTAGGCTAGCCTCATGACCCAACATTAGTTCCACTACTCCAAGATATCACAAGAGATCATCCGGCATGCGTTCATGGTAAATGACTGTGTTCGGCGTCCTAAGCCTCTCACCGCTACCCGTGCGACCGACAGCTTAGGGCCGAGGCCGTGTAAAAACGCTTTGGCGTGCCCTGCGTCGCGGCTTGTTTCTATTGTGTGATCCGCTCAGGCGATTGCCCTGATCAGCGGACCGACCCCGAAGATGGCGATCATTCTCTTGAGGTTATAGGCCAGCACCTGAAGGCTCATCTCGGTTTTGACCTTTGGCAGGGTCTTTGTGAGGAAGTGGGTCGAGCCCGTCCAGTCCTTGATGGTCCCGAACGGGTGCTCGGCCGTCCGTCTGCGGATTTTCATGGCGTCAGGCATGCGCTCGAGCCGCGCCTGCATGGCATCGAGCACGCCTTCACGCTTCCAGCGCTTGATCTGCTTGAACCGTGCCGGCGTGCAGCGCTGTTTCAGCGGGCAGGCGGAGCAATCTTCGAGATTGCGGTAACGCACCAGTTCGGGATCAGGGCTGCGGGTCGGGCGCCTCTTCGCCTGGGTCAGGTACTTTCCGGCCGGGCACCTGTAGCGATCCTGCACGGGCTCGACGACAAAATCCTGAACGGTGAACTGGCCGCGGGTTGCCCCGCCGGATGTGTCGCTCTTGGGCACGACCGGCGAGATGGGAAGGCCTTCGCACGCCAGGATCTGGTCGCGGCTGTAATAGCCCCGGTCGGCCAGCACAGTGAGCGCCGCATGTCCGCTGGCCGCCTGCGCGGCCTCGCCAATGGCGACCAGTTGCGCCCGGTCGCTGCCCACATTGGTCACCTCATGGGCGACGATCAGATGATGTTCGGTATCGACGGCGATCTGGACATTGTAGCCGACCAATTCGGTCCCCTTTCCAGCCGTCGACATGGCACGGGCGTCGGGGTCGGTGCGGGAGATTTGCGTCCCCGGAGCCGCTTCCAGTTCACGCCCCATCTGCTTGAGCGCCTCGATCCGCCGACGCAGGCGTTCGATCTTCTCCTTCAGGCGGGGCACCCTGTCCTCGGCCACCTCGCCGCCCTCCTGGCGATCGGCCCGCTCAAGGGCCGTCAGGTAGCGGGCAATATGGGTCTCGGCCTGCTCGATGCGCCGGGCGACCTTGCTGGCGGTAAAATTGTTGTCGCGGCTGTTCACGGCCTTGAACTTGCTGCCATCCACCGCCGCGATCGCCCGCGAGAACAGGCCCATCTGGCGGCACAGTTCGACAAACTGCGCACTGACCTGGCGGATCGCCAGGCGTCCTCGGGAGAATTGATCCCCCGGATCAATTTCTTATCCCTCGAACTCCTTGCGGAAATTGGCGATCGTCTTGTGGTCGGGCGCCAGACGCCCGGTCAGCCACATCAGCTCGACATTGCGCCCGGCCTCAAGCTCAAGGCGGCGGCTCGATGCAACCCGGTTGAGATAACCATAGATATAGAGCTTCAGCAGGACAGACGGATGATAACCCGGTCGCCCGGTCGCACACGGGTCGACACTGGCGAAGCCGAGATCACGCAGATCCAGCATGTCGACGAACGCGTCGACCACGCGGACCGGATTGTCCTCGCCAACGAAATCGTCGAGATGCATCGGGAACAAGCCGCCCTGATCGCGCGAAACACCTTCCACGAACCGCTTCATCAATACCTCCCTGAACCACCTCAGGGAACATGAACTGCTTCGCCGTTTTTGCACAGCCTCGGCCAATCCAGGTCATTGCTGGTTCGGCACCATTCGTATTTTCTCGATTGATATTTTGCCGTTGGTGATCGGCGTCTACTTCTCCGCAGACCCAAGGACCCTTGAATCTACGGTGCCTATGTCGTTGGCCGCCTGACGCGCGCTGTCATTGGCGAGGTGGGCGTAGCGTTGGGTCGTTGAGACGTCTTTATGGCCGAGAAGGGCACCGATGACAGGTAGGGAAAGCCCCGCTGAGATGCCGAAACTGGCAAAGCTGTGGCGAAGGTCGTGAAGGCGGACATCGTCTAGGCCGGCATCACGGCGGACTTCGCGCCAGACTTTTTCGATCCCCTGATAAGGTGATTGCAGCGTCGCCGAAGGGAACACCCAGATACTGCTGAGCTTCGGCCGTGCGCGGAGGAAATCGAGCGCAGCCTGTGACAGCGGGCGAATGGATTTGCCCGTCTTGCTCTGTTCTAGGCGCAGGAAGCCCTGGTCGAAATCGACCTCTGACCATTTGAGGTCCGTGATCTCGCGGCGGCGCGCGCCTGTCAGAATGAGCATGCGAACGACGGCGACGCCTGTGGGCGACTTGTTTGCCTCATCCCAGGCGTTGAGGACCTCGCCGAGGCGTTTCGCTTCCTCCTTGGTGAGATAGCGTTCGCACTTCCTGGAGGGCTGGAGCCGCACGCCGCGACACGGGTTCTTGTCGACCAGTTCATGATCCTCGGCATACGCAAAGACACTGGAAAGCACGCGCACGGCTCGGGTCGCCGTGCCGGCACCGCCGCGGGCCTTCCGCACGCCATGCTTTCTGGTCTTCATGATCACCGCCGTCTTTCCGGACGTGACAGCATCGCGAAGCAGTTCGATATCGGCCTTGGTGACGGCAGATAGCGGCTTGTCGCCGAGCAAAGGGCGGACGTGAATATCGAGCCGGTCGACGTCCAGCTTCACATTCTCTGGACGCCTTGGTGCGCCGGTTCGGCGGTTGATGCTTGATGCCTCCTTGATCCACAGGTCGATGGCATCATTGACGGTAAACTGACCCTTCTGCGCATCCGCGAGTTCCTGGGCCAAATCCTCGGCGAATGCGGCCTTGCCGATTTACTGGTGAGCGCGCTCGCGGGCCGCAGCGAGCTTTAGCGAGCTTACCTTGGCGATGGTTACTCGGCGCTTCTTCGCATTCCGCCCCTTGCCAACTCGATACTGAACAATCCAGGACTTCGCACCTGATGGCATCACGCGAACAGCAAAACCCTTTGTCGTCGTATCCCATAGATAGTACGCTTTCCGCTCCGCTTCAGCGTCGTTCACCACCGTTGCCGTGAGCCTCACTGTTTGGTCTGGCATGCGACCTCCATCGAGCTATCTCGCCAACTTCGGCGTAGCGGCCTGGGTCGCTGAAACCCTCGCCGCCGTCACAGGCGCGCCAACATCATGGCACATAATGGGTATCCTGTCCGTCATCACCCTTGCAGGGCTAGGCGCCTTCCTTGCGGCCGAGCAAATGCCACGACCGCGCTAAAGACACCCTTCGGGCCGAAACGAAACCAAAACCGGACGTTCGGAGAAAGAGGGCAATGCGGCAGATAAGGGCCAAAAGCCGCCATCGCGACACCGGTTTCCTCACGGCAGCCTCTGACCGATTGTCTTGAAAAAGTCCGCAAGCCAGAGCGAATCACCACTTTGCACTGATCAAGTCAGAAACTGCAGTCCGAAAACATGATAGAAATTTTCGGAGATAGTCCTTGTGCTGATGGAATTTGGGAATTTCGGGACTTTTTCAACACAATCGACCAACAGCAGGCATAGCCCTCAAAAAATGGAGCGTCCATTTCCGGCGAGGTTCTGTCGGTCTGATTGGGTAGGGGCCCTGATTAGCGGGGGCGCGATTTGCCGCGGGCGGTTCGGCGGAACCAACACGCGACTGAGCACCCTCCGGCCGACGCAATTGTTGGGCCGTGCAAGGGTGTCTTGATCGGCGGGAAAGCGTGTCTTACTTGCTCTTCCATGGCGCATAAACCCCGGATGCGATCTGTGTTGCAGACCCTGGATGCCCGGTCGAGACAGATCTTCAAGTCCATCGTCGAGAGCTACCTGACGACCGGAGAGCCGGTCGGCTCCCGGACGCTGTCGAAGGGCATTTCCCTGTCGCCGGCCTCGATCCGGAACGTGATGGCTGACCTGGCCGACCTTGGCCTGCTGGCTGCGCCCCATGTCTCGGCGGGCCGGGTGCCGACCCATGCCGGATTGCGGCTGTTCGTTGACGGTTTCCTGGAGGTCGGCGACCCGAATGAAAACGACCAGCTGACGATCCAGGAACGCCTGAACGGGTCGGGGCGGTCGGTCGAGGACGTGCTGGGTGAAGCGTCCAGCCTGCTGTCCGGGCTTACCGGTGGCGCAGGGCTGGTGTCATCGCCGAAACGGGACGCGCCGGTCCGCCATGTGGAGTTCGTGCAGCTGGGCCAGGGCGATTCCCTTTGCGTGATCGTGACCGAGGACGGGGACGTGGAAAATCGGCTGGTGCGCCTGCCAGCTGGCATACTGCCCACAACGCTGATCGAGGCTGGCAACTATCTCAGCGCACGCATGAAAGGCCGAACCCTGGCCGAAGCGAAAGGGGCCATTTCAGAGGAGCTGGCCGGACGGCGCGCGGAGCTGAATGAGGCGGCCGCGGGACTGGTGGAAGCGGGCCTGGCCGAATGGGGCGGGAATTCGCCCAGTGCTGAACGAAGCCTGATTGTGCGCGGGCACTCAAACCTGCTTGAGAATGCCGGCGCGGCCGAGGACCTTGAACGTGTCCGGCAATTGTTCGACGCGCTGGAACGCCAACAGGGGATCATGGACCTCCTCGATTCGACCGAGGATGCGGCCGGTGTCAGGCTGTTCATCGGCGCCGAGAACACGCTCTTTCCGCACTCCGGTTCAAGCGTGATCGTCGCTCCCTATATGAACGCGAAGCGACAGGTGATAGGCGCCCTGGGGGTCATCGGGCCAACCCGCATGAACTATGCCCGTGTCATCCCGATGGTGGATTACACGGCGCAGGTTGTGGGCGGCCTGCTCGGGGCAGAGAAAACGAAGGAAGCGAAGCGATGAGCGACGAAAAGACGGTTCTGGATGATGCGATCGAGCCCGTTGATGCCGTGGAAACGCCCGTCGAGTCCGGGACCGGGCGTGATGGATCTTCGCCTGATGGGACTTCGGGTGATGGGACTGGCGACGCCGGACCGGACGGCACGGAGCCGGTTGCGGAAGGCGTTCAGGATGGACCACTCATGGACGATCCGGAGGGCCTGTTGGCCGACGACGCGCCGGACACGCGGATCGCCGCCCTCGAAGCCGAACTTGCCGAGGTGAAGGAACAGATGTTGCGGGCGTTTGCCGATGCGCAGAACACGCGAAAGCGTGCCGAAAGGGAAAAGGCGGACGCGAAGGTCTATGCGATCGAGAAGTTTGCCGGAGACCTGCTGTCTGTCTCGGACAACCTGTCCCGGGCGCTGACGGCGCTTCCCGATGGGGACCGTGAAGGCCTGTCTGAAGCGGGCCGAAACCTGTTGGGCGGGATCGAGATGACAGGCAAGGAGCTCCATGCCGCCCTCGCCAGAAACGGGGTTACTGCCATCGATGCCGTCCCCGGCGCGACGTTCGATCCAAACCTCCACCAGGCTGTCAGCCAGATCCCATCCGATCAGCCAGCGGGCACGATCGCCGAATGTTTTCAGACCGGCTGGAAAATCGGCGACCGGACCCTGCGGGCGGCGATGGTGGCGGTCAGTGCTGGTCCCGCGAACTAGGAGACGACGCCGCACCGCTTCCGGAGCCCCAAACGCCGGGTGCCGATGCCCGCACCTGCAGCAAAATTATCACAGGTCACAGTGAATACATGCTGCACCTGCACGAAATTTACGGCAAGTTCATCTGCTTGCGCCATACTCTCGTATACCGGGTATGGAAGACGGACTTGCCATCATGGGTCGTGCGACCAAGGAACTCTTTGCAATCGACGCGATCGAGCGCGCCTGCGAGTGTCCGAGCGCGCTTAGCCGGGCCATTGAGGACCATGTCGCCACCACCGGCGAGGGTATTCGTACTCATCTTCTCTCGCGGCAAGCCCGCCTGATGGCATCCCGCCTTCTCAATGAGGGCCGGATCGCCGAGCGCTATGAGCGCGGTATTAGCCGGCTATTCCCCCAGTAATCGGGACAGCCCCAGGGCGCTCGTACAAGGTGATTGCGGCAAGGCCCTTGAGACCTTGCAGCGACTTCCCATATCGCTGGACGGAATGGCAGGCCCCTGGCCTTGCCAAACATCCTGTTCGTAAACCCTAGGCGTTGTCCGGTTCGGGGTGCTGCCTGTCAGGCCCCCTCCAGTTCCGTACTCTGGCCGCAAATCAAGGAAAACGAGTCCCATGGGCAAGATTATCGGTATCGACCTTGGCACGACAAACAGCTGTGTCGCCGTGATGGAAGGTGGCCAGGCGAAGGTCATCGAAAACGCCGAAGGCGCGCGCACCACACCGTCGGTCGTGGCGTTCTCGGAGGGCGACGAGCGCCTGATCGGCATGCCGGCCCGGCGCCAGGGCGTGACCAACCCCGATTTCACCTTTTACGCCATCAAGCGCCTGATCGGCCGCACCTTCGACGATCCGACGGCCCAGAAGGACAAGGAACTGTCGCCCTTCGAGATCGTGAAGGGGCCCAATGGCGATGCCTGGGTGAAGGGCCGCGACAAGGATTATGCGCCCCAGGAGATCAGCGCCTTCATCCTGACGAAGATGAAGGAAACCGCAGAAGCCTATCTCGGCGAGCCGGTCACCCAGGCGGTGATCACGGTTCCCGCCTACTTCAATGACAGCCAACGCCAAGCCACCAAGGATGCCGGCAAGATCGCAGGCCTGGAAGTGCTGCGGATCATCAACGAGCCGACCGCTGCGGCCCTCGCTTACGGCCTTGACAAGGGCGAGAGCAAGACGATTGCCGTCTACGACCTTGGCGGCGGGACGTTCGATGTGTCGCTGCTGGAAATTGGCGACGGCGTCTTCGAGGTGCTGTCGACGAATGGTGATACATTCCTGGGCGGTGAGGATTTCGACCTCAGGATTGTCGATTACCTCGCTGAAGGTTTCAAGAAAGACCAGGGCATCGACCTGAAGGCGGACAAGCTCGCCCTGCAGCGTCTCAAGGAAGAGGCGGAAAAGGCGAAAAAGGAGCTGTCCTCAACGGCAACCTATGAAGTGAACCTGCCCTTCATCACGGCCGACGCCTCGGGCCCAAAGCACCTGAACATGAAGCTCACCCGGGCCACGTTCGAGGGCCTTGTCGCCGACCTGATCAAGCGCACGATTGACCCGTGCAAGAAGGCCCTGGCCGATGCCGGCAAGTCTGCCGGCGAAATCGATGAGGTGGTGCTTGTGGGCGGTATGACCCGCATGCCCGCGGTGCAGGAAGCGGTGAAGAAATTCTTCGGCAAGGAGCCGCACAAGGGCGTCAACCCCGACGAGGTGGTCGCCATTGGGGCCGCGATCCAGGGCGGCGTGCTGCAAGGTGACGTCAAGGATGTCGTGCTGCTGGACGTGACGCCGCTATCGCTGGGTATCGAGACCCTGGGCGGCGTGTTCACGCGGTTGATCGATCGGAACACCACCATTCCGACCAAGAAATCCCAGGTGTTCTCGACCGCCGAGGACAACCAGCCTGCGGTGACCATCAAGGTCATGCAGGGCGAGCGGGAAATGGCCGTCGACAACAAGCTGTTGGGCCTGTTCAACCTTGAAGGGATTGCGCCGGCACCGCGCGGCCTGCCCCAGATCGAGGTAACGTTTGATATTGACGCAAACGGCATCGTGTCGGTGTCAGCCAAGGACAAGGCGACCGGCAAGGAACAACAGATCACGATCCAGGCCGATGGCGGCCTTTCCGAAGACGACATCAAGTCGATGATGGAGGAAGCGGAGAAAAACGCCGATGCCGACAAGGCCGCCCGGGAACTGGCCGAGGCCAAGAACCACGCCGAAGCGCTGGCGTTCCAGACCGAGAAACAGCTGGAAGAGCATGGCGACAAGGTGGGCGAAGAGGTGAAAACCGAAATCACTGCCGCCATTGGTGAGCTAAAAACAGCGGCTGAAGGCGACAATGCGGCGGATATCCAGGCCAAACACCAGGCCCTGATGACCGCGGCGATGAAACTCGGCGAAGCGATCTACGCCTCCCAACAGGAAGATCAGGCGCATGCTGACGCAGCGTCCGACGCCGCCGGCGACAGCGATGTGGTGGATGCCGACTTCGAGGAAATCGACGGTGAAGAGAAAAAGTCCGCCTGACCCTGGCGCACTTCGATTCGCTGAAAGCCCGCCCATCGCGGCGGGCTTTCCCATTTGACGGGCAAGACCGGCTGGAACGGTTCGCACGCAACACCAGCAACAATGCGGGGGCCGCGTTGCTCACCACGACCGGTCGTGGCATCTAGGACGTATAGAGGCCGCAGATTCCCCGGACAGGGGTTGCCATGCGGCGCGTGAGTAAGTTGCTCGAGACCAAAAGCGTCTGCTGTTTGCAGGCCGATCTGGCGGTGGGCAGTGGAGTATAGCCGACCGTGACAAGCCTGAGCGAACGCGTCCATCTGGAAAGACACCGCGTGGGGCCGTTCCGTGCGTTCTGGCTCGTTTTGAGGGGAGTGGTTGAACACCACGCCCAGATCCTCTCGGTTTTCTGGAACGATTTCAACACGCCCCACCGGAAGAACGTGCTTGGCGTGGTGTGGGCCTATGCGATGCCGCTCCTGCCGATCACGGCGTACATCTTCGTGAGGGTCGTCATTCGCGATCCATCGACCGCGGCCAACCAGGTACATCCTGCGGTTTTCGTGATCCTCGGCGTCATCCCCTGGCTGCTGATCCGTGCCTGCGTGATCACGCCGTTTGAATCGATCAACCGGTACAAGACGCTTGTGATGAATGCGAAGTTCCCCTTGATCGCAGCCATCGTCTCGGGATTTGGCATGGTGACGATGGAGACCCTGATCCGTCTTGTCGCGTGCGTGGCAACGCTCTTGGTTTTGGGGGGTGTCGCCCCGGGCGGCGTGGTGCCGGCGGTGGCGGTGCTGGCGGTGATGACCGTTTTCTCGCTCAGCATTGGCATAGCGCTTGTGCCGGTCATGATCGCCATTCCCGATGTACGGCACGTGCTCGACATCTTTTTCCGGTACGCGATCTTTTTCAGCGGCGTGATCTGGGCCGTTCCGGAGCTTGGCGGATCTGATGCCATGTACCGCTACAATCCATTGGCGGTCTTCATAGGCTCTATCCGGGACCTCACGCTCTACAACACCGTGCCCTATCCCGCGATCCTGGTCGGACTGACGATCGCCACGCCGCTCATGGTTCTGGTCGCCACCCGGACGTTGTATGCCACCGAACTGCAGATCAAGGAGAGCCTGTCGCGTTGACGCCCCGGCCGGCGCGCGACCACTTGTGCCCATGGAACAACCCCTGATCGAACTCGACAATGGCTGGAAGAAATTCTCCCGGACCATCGCGTCAAATCGGAAACGGCTGTCGCGGTCCATCATGCGGTCGTCGGTCGGTATCGATCCCAATCCGCCGCGGTTGCGGAAGAATGAATACTGGGCGCTGGAAGGCATCTATCTCGCCCTGGACCGGGGACAGTCAGTTGGCCTTCTTGGGCGAAACGGTGCCGGCAAAAGCACGCTCTTGCAGGTCCTTGCTGGTCATATGGGGCTCGATCACGGCGCCCTGACGACTCGCGGACGAATTGTCGAGCTGATCACACTCGCGGCTGGTTTCCAGCCGCTGCTCAGCGGACGGGAGAACATTGCGCTTGGCGGCTTGCTGCGGGGGCTGACCACGGCCCAGATCCGGGCACGGGAGGCGGAGATCATCGATTTCGCGGAAATCGAAGACATGATCGATGCCCCCTTCGCGACCTACAGCATGGGCATGAAGATGCGGCTGGCCTTTGCGGTGAACGTTTTCACCGACCCGGACATCATGCTGATCGACGAGCTGATCGGCGTGGGCGACGTCGCCTTTCGCCAGAAAAGCCTCGCCAGGCTGGAGCAGATGCGGGACCGGTGCGCGATCGTACTCTGCACCCATAGTACCGGCACCTTGTCCCGCTTCTGCGAGTTCGGCATCATCCTCGATCGCGGCAAGATGGCGTTTGCCGGTACTGCGCAGGATGCCGTCCAGACCTATCTGGATGCCGAGGATGGCTCGACGCCCGGCACACCATCGACCATTGCGACCCTTGCCCTGGATGACGACCAGCGGAACCACACGTTTCGCAATGACAGCATCCTGAAAGGTGTCGAGGCCGATTGGCGCAACCAGCTCGGCGAACAGGTCGCCACCTTCGAGGAGAACGAGACAGCGATCCTCGCCGTGTTCGCCGCTTTTCACCCGGTGTCCTCGCGAGAATTGACACGGTTTGTCATCTATCTCACGGACCGAGAAGGGAACCGGGTGGGCCACACATCGGTGCGGGCAAGGCCATCGCCGCGATCGACGATCGAAGTCGATCTGGCCCTCGACCTCTCGCCGCTGTCGAATGGCCACTATAATGTGGAGCTTCGGATCCACCGGGACGATGAAACCATCTATGTGGCCCCGCTCTCTCCCCTGCTTATCAACCGCCAGCGCGAAAGCTGGGGCCCGATTGCCCTGAAGGGGGAATGGAATGTACGCCAACCCACCCGCAACAAGCCCCGAGCGGACAGTTGAAGACCATGAAGGTGCTGTGGCGCGCTTGCAATCTCCGGCATTATTGAGCAACCGGGCCCTGCAGGTTTGGTATCGACGCGAGGGGATCAAGGCGCCATGGTGATGTCGAGACTTCAGCCGCTTTTCAGGCCGAGACGCGCGGGCGTTCCTGATGGCCATGCCCTTTTGCGGGAGATTGAAGCGGCCGGTTCGCCGCGGTCATCGCGCCGCTTGCTCGCCACCTATGCCGCTTACGAAAGGCTGAAGGGCGCGGTTGAACCGACCACATGGCATCATGTGGCCGGTCTCAGGGAGTTTGCGAAACGAACCGCCGCTTTCAACCCCTTCATCCCCGACAACATTCTCGAGCGCGCAGCCGAAAGTGAGGGTTGGCCAAGTTCACCGCGCGCCTTCGCGCCGGAATGGATCAAGGATGGGATGGCGCTGGATCGCATGGTACTCGATCCCGCAGCGTTCATGGAGACCATCCGGATGGATGGGGAAAAGGCGGCCGAATTCTCGCAGAAGAACCTCCACGATGCAGGCTACTTCTTCGCGAGATACGCCCAATGGCATCATTCGGTCATGGTCGCCGGCGAGCTGGGCGCAGAACGGGTGATCGATCTGGGTGCCAGCAACACCGATTTTGCAGAACATCTGACCCGACGCCATCCCGATGTGACGGTATGCGCGGTGAGCCCAGGTTTTCCCGATGGGCTCGCAGACGTCGCTGACCGGGTCTACCGGTATGGGGCACCACCGACCGAGTTGGCCCTGTTCGACGATGCGAGTGTCGACCTTGTCGTCGCCCATGCCGCGTTCGAGCGGCTCCTGGGCGATGAGGATAGTGCGGCGATTGCGGAGGTAGAGCGTGTGCTCGTCCGTGGGGGCCGGTTTGTGGTGGCGCCGTTCCTTGTTGCGTCGCACCACTCCCTGACCCTGAGCCCATTTTCCTGTTTCGTCGCGAACGGAGACGTGGATTTTGCCGGCGCGATCGCCGCGGAAATGGCCAGCGAGAGTGCGCGGATCGATTTCAATCACGCCATTATCACCCCCCTTTCCAGGCGCTATGAAACCGCCTCGGTCAGGCGGCGGCTACTGGCCGCTGCACCGCAACTCTCGGCACGGCTGCGGACATTCGACTTTGCGCCAGACGGGTTCGGCCCCGACGGTCACCTGGAAGAAGACATCTTCGGCATGAACCTTCCCCAGGGACTGTTCGACCAAAGGGTGTTTCTGGCCATGGAGTTCATCAAGCATTAGCCGCCGCCGGAGCGGGTTCCTGAAGGGTTCTGTTCGCGGCCCGTTGGCCCCTTGCAACCGGTCAGGGGTCTGGCCAATATCTGTCGGGAAGACCGATATGGGGACACAATCATGATTGCAATTCTGGGGCGTATTGCTGGCCTGATCACGCTTTTAGGTCTGGGCCTCGCCCAGTCGGCGCCCGCGCAGCAGCCCACGTCACCGCAACCGCCCCTTGAAGTCTATGGCAGCGTCCCCGCCGTTCGGTCCGCGGCCTTGTCCGATAGCGGGGCGAAGGTCGCCTTGCTGCGAGAAGATGAACGCGGCGAATATGTGCTGGTGCGCGATTACGCCACCGGCGAGCAGACAGGGTTTCAGATCGATGGATTCAAACCGATTTCGGTCGACTTCCTAGGCGACCGTTTTGTGCTCCTGAGAGCTTCGGCCACGGAAACACTTTTCAATGTCATCGGCCAGTTCGAGTATGGCTTTGCCTTCATTTTCGACACCGAGAAAGAAACCATCGAGCAACTGCTGGGGTCAGTACGCGGGGTCGTGCCTGGAACGGATGCGAGCCGAACGATCGGCGTTCTCGAAGACAGCGGCGAACTGCTTGTTCCCGCCCTGACCTATCCCGCCCTGGTCACGGCTGCGAACGCCGGAAGCGCTGGCGTGGGCGGTTTCGGGTCGACGATCTTCCGCGTGAAGCCCGATACCGGACGGGTGCGGGTTTTTGAAGGTGACCGGCAAAGTTCCCGGCTCGGCAGCGGTAGCAAGCCGAAATACGAGCATGCGATCCACTGGGTGGTGGCGCCGGATGGCAAGATTATCGCCAGGGAAGACTACAACCAGTACAACAACCAGTACCGCATTTTCACCAAGGCGGACGGCGCATGGCGCAAGCTCTACGAAAACGATACTGAAGACGGGCGGTTTATCGGCGATATCCCCTATTCCGTGGTGGGAATGACGATGGCCGAAGATGCGATCCTGATGACCGGGGTGAATAGCGACTTCGATGAAACGGTGCTCTATCGACTGGATTTCGACGGTACGATTTCCGGCCCCCTGTTCGAACGCGACGGCAGGGATATCGGCCGCGTGCTGACCGATGATAACCGGCGCGTATTCGGCGTCGAGTACACGGGATTGGACGCGGATTATGCCTTTTTCGACGAGGGCCTCACCGCAAGCTTTGCCGCGCTGCGCGAAAAGATGGCGGGCTTCAATCTCTCGATCGTGGATTGGGACACGGGCCTCGCCCGGCTTTTGCTGAAGATCTCTGCCAGTGGCGAGACCGGCAGCTACTACCTTTTCCAGCGTGACAGCGGTACGCTGACCCCGATCGCCAAATCCTACGACATCGCGCCCGAATGGGTGGGTCAGATGCAGACCATCGAATACAAGACCTCGGACGGGCTGATGATCCCGTCCATCGTCACATGGCCCGTTGGGGATGGCGACGGCGATCTGCCCACGATCGTTCTGCCCCATGGCGGGCCGCACGCCCGTGATAGCCTGACATTCGACTGGATGGCCCAGTACTTCGCCAGCCGGGGATACCTCGTTTTCCAACCCAATTTTCGCGGATCGACGGGATTCGGCAGCAGATTTGAGTCTGCCGGCTACGGCGAGTGGGGACAAGCCATGCAGCGCGACATCCACGAGGGAGTGAAGGCGCTGATCTCGCTGGGATGGGTGGACCCCGATCGCGTCTGCATCGTCGGGGCAAGCTATGGCGGCTATGCGGCGCTTGCGGGCGGCATGACGGAGCCGGACCTGTTCAAGTGCATTGTGGCAATCGCCCCTGTGAGCGATCTCCCGGACTTCCTCTCCCATGTGCGACAGGTCACCGGATCGCGGGGCTATTCCTTCGAGTTATGGTCCACCAGTATTGGCGCGCTGAATGAGGACGGCGAAGCGCTTCGCGCAAATTCGCCCGCACGAAACGCAGGGGCGTTTGAAGCGCCCGTCCTTCTTCTTCACGGCCGCGACGACACTATCGTGCCCATGAACCAGAGCCGGAAAATGCGATCGGCGCTTGAAAGCGCCGGCAAGCCCGTGGACCTGATTGAGCTTGATGGCGCCGATCACTGGTTGTCGACCACGGACATGCGCCTTGCCACGTTGCGGCCCGTTGCCGAATTTTTGGAGACGCACCTTGGGCCGGGTCAGTAGCGGCCTGCTGGCTGGGGAACCGCACCATGGCCCTTGCGGGATGACGCGTTAGCAGGGACAAACCAGGTCATGCGAACGCCAGTTGTCTACACCATGGGAAAGGTCGCCTCGTCGGCGATAACCAAAGCGATCCGTTCAAGGGGCCGCGTCGTCCACGATATCCATACGTTGAATGAGGAAGCGTTGAAGCGTGAAGCCCTGAGAGCGCTGGAGAAGGGGAAATTCCCCAACCCCCATATCTGCGTGTCCATGGCCTGGAAGGCACGCGATATCACCGTGCCCCAACGCTGCGTCTACATCTCGCTCGTGCGCGACCCGGTTGCGCGGAACATCTCGGCGTATTTCCAGAACCGGGAGCACTACATCGACAGCCTCGAAAAGGGCGAAGATACCGAAGCAGAGGCCCTGTTCGAACATTTCGTGGAGACCTATCCCCACACACTGCCGCTGAGATGGTATGATCGGGAATACAAGAAACACCTGGGCATCGACGTGTTCGAGGGCCGGTTCCGCCATGAAAAGGGCTTCCAGCTCAGCCACAACAACCGGGTCGTGATCTTCAGGGTCGACACGCCCGACGACCTCAAATCGCAGGTCCTTTCAAACGTGCTGGATTTTGACGTGGTCGTGGAGCGCGCAAATGATTCCTCGAACAAGGACTACAAGGATGATTACAGGACGGTGCAGTCTCTCGCCCGGTTCACCCCCGAGATGATCGATCCGATCTATACCAGCGTTTTCACCCGCCATTTCTGGAGCGCCGAGGACATCGAAGCAATGCGGGCGCGGTGGCTGAAACCCCTGTCACAGATCTAAAGCGTCGGTGTTTCGTTTCACGCCAGGCCGACGCTTTACGTGTTTGTTTTTGCGCAAGTATCCGTTCGCAAACGACTCCGTTTGCTCCGAACTTGCTCTGGCCCGTTTCCGTTTTTGACGGAACCTATCGCCGGGTTTGCGTCGCTCACGGCAGTTGGGCGTTGCCAAACGCCTGCGTGTTTAAAGAGCGGAATGTCGCGGCCTGTCCGGTCGGCGGACCTTGCCCGCTGACGCGTTTCCACCACTGTCGGGAACGCCCTGGGCCGGTCCCCTATTGCAAGGCGATGGCGCCTCGCAGGGCCGCTGTCTCGAGCTCTTCGGGGCCGGCACCGAGATCGGCTCTCAACTGGTCCACACCCGCCCTGTGCAGGTCGAAGGCTTCGAGGATCGGCCCCCCGAGCTTGCGGCCCGTCGGCAGTTTCAGGCGCATGGCGTTGACATGCTTGCCGTTCTTGATGACC
Source organism: Pseudomonadota bacterium (assembly GCA_038522375.1). GTDB lineage: Bacteria > Pseudomonadota > Alphaproteobacteria > Caulobacterales > Hyphomonadaceae > UBA5336. Next base: position 11,001 of record JBCBKE010000034.1, on the reverse strand, counting down.
TCATAGTGAAGATGCGGACCGGTGGACGCCCCGGTGGACCCCACATAACCGATCACCTGGCCCTGGCGAACGCGGCGCCCGGACTTGATCCCTGCGCCATAGCGCGAGAGGTGCGCATAGGCTGTCTGGTAGCCATTGGCATGGCGGATGCGGACATAGTGGCCATAGCCCCCGAAGCGGGACGACCGCTCAATGACACCATGACCTGCCGCATAGACGGGCGTGCCGGTTGGCGCGGCAAAATCGGTCCCCTTGTGCAGCCTGTTATACCCGGAGATCGGATGGCGCCTGTAGCCGAACGAGGATGAAAGGCGGGCACCGTTGATCGGGGTTTTCATGAGGAACTTGGTCGCGCTTTCCCCATTGCTGGCATAATAGTCCGACACCCCGTCATCGGGCGTTTCGAACCGGTAGAAGCCCTTGGTGGTGGCCTTGCCATCGAGGGCGGCATAGATCAGCTCGCCGGCTCGCACCGGGTTGCCACGTTCGTCGACAAAGGCCTCATAGACCATCTCGAACGTGTCGCCGGGGTGGATCTCCCTCTGGAAATCAATGTCGTAGGCAAAAACCTGCGCGAAATCGACGACCTGCTGGTCGCGGGCGCCGGCCGACAGCGCCGCCTGGTAGATCGTCGTCTCGATGGTTTCGCTGATGCGTTTGTGGGCGGGAAACAGCTTCGTATCGAGACGGGTGGCATCGAAGCTGCCATCACTCAGCCGATCCACAATCAAGGAGTGATCGTCCTCAGCCCTCAGAGTCATGCCGACCAGGGATAGCGATCCGTCTTCCAGTTCCTCAAAGGTCAGCTCGGTTTCGAGGCCGGGACGCAAGCGGCGCGGGTCCAGCAGCTCTTTCTCGTAAACCGGTTTGAGGGCCCTGTAGGTGTCGGCGGGGCTGGCGCCCAACCGGGTGATCATGTCAGCCAGCGTGTCGCGGCGTTTCAGGACGCCTTCAGCCCGGGTGAGGGTGCGCTCGGGAACGGCGAAATCTGCTGTGTACCATTGCTCGATCGGAGAAATGGCGGACACGCGCTCGATTTCGAGCGGCTTCGGTGCCGGTGCGCCAACGGTGGGGGTTGCTGTCACTGCGTCACTGGCGGTGAACAGACCACCGACAACGGCAACGCCGCCTGCAACAGACACCGCTACGGCGGCATGATAGGCACCGGACACGCCGGGCTTTTCGGTATCGGTACTCAAATCACACTCCACCAGGCAATTGGGTTTTCGTACGCGAGCCTACTGGGCTCAGGAAGCCTGTGAAAAATTACAATTTCGGTAACGAATGCAGCTGGCAAGCCACTTCTCGCCCTGGCTGTACTATGTCAGTGCTCTCGCGAATGGTGGCGGGGGCCCTGAGCCGGAGGCGCAACGACCCAACCATGCGGACAGCGGCCTGGTTTCTATTGGCGCTGATGGTGCTTTCGGTCCTGGCTGGCATCGCCCTTTGGGCCATGCGGCTAAGCCTGGCGGAAGTGTACATGCGCCGGTGGTGCGCCGATCGGGAGCTGGTCTGCGAAGCTGTCGTCACCGAACTCGGCGTGTCTGGCGCTGCAGCGCGGGCGATCCGCGTCGAGACTGCCGAGGCTGTCCCCCTGGAAATCGCCGCGGCGAAAGTAACCATCAGTTGGCCGCAGGTTTGGGCGCCCCGTATCGAAAGCGTTGAGGTTGAGCGGCCCCATGTTCGCGCCCGGCTGGCTGGAACAGTCCCTGACCTTTATGGCCTTGAAAACATACTTGGTCGCGACGGGGCCAGTGACCGACCCCTGCCCAGGTTCACGGTGTCGGAGGGTCGGCTGGACCTTGAGACAATAGCCGGTCGATTGGAGGCGGACATTGCTTTCGACGCCACCGATGCCAACAACCTCACAATTGAGGCCGCTGTCAGACCCGCAACGCTCGATCAACCCGGCAGTTCCCTGACCCTGAAATCGGCCTTTCTTGACCTTGATGTTGAGGACGGTGTCCTGTCGGGCGTCGGCGACATGGAAATTATCGAAGCGGCGCTTGGCGACTTGCAGATCGATCAGCTGAAGACCCGTCTCGAAGTGGGCGAGGGCGCCGAGCAGGATTTGCGCATCATGACTTTGACGGGTCAGTTGGAGCGCGCCTTCACAGACGCTGTCGCGCTCGACGCGCTGTCGATCGATGCCGCCCTGGAAATCGAGCGCATTCCCATCCTCAGCCTGGATTCCGCGCGGCGCGCCATACGTTCGGCAATCCTGTCGCTGGACGCAGCCCAATGGCAGCAGGGCGCGCTATCGGCCCAATCGCTGGCAGTGAATGCCGAACTCGCCCGCACGGCCGACGTGCTGGGTGGTCCGATCTCCATCGGGGCTGCATCCCTCTCCGACCTGCAGGGCAAGGTCGCCGAAGCATCGTTCACCGGAGACGTTTCGGTTGCGGGACCGGACACGGTGTTGCTCGACGGGACGGCCATTCTCGACGGGGTCGCTCTTGGCGAACCGTTTCGCGGCGACCTGGTTGCCCGGCTACCGAACATCCCCGGCTTTCCGGCGCACGAAGAGCGGCTGGAGCAGGCGGCAGGCGCCGCCCTTGCCGCTTTCAGCCTCGGCCTGCAAGGCACTGCCGAGCTATCCCAGGGAGGATGGACCATCAAGCTCCGCGATCCCACGCGCTTGCTCAGCCAAAGTGGCGCGGACCTGTTCATCCAACCCCTTGGACGGGGACCATGGCTGAATCGGACACCCGGTGAGACGGCTCTTCTGGGGCAGGTCTCCCTCGCGGGCGGCGGCTTCCCAACCGTCGATCTCGCGGTGGAGACGCTCCTGCTGGGCCCCTATGGCATGGAAGCCCGGATCGGGACCGCGTCCGTAACCGGCTGGACCGTGGACGGCGACACCATCGGCGCGGCGCTGGAGGGGTTGCACTATGTCGATGATGGCCAGAACCGCCGACTGAATGCAGAGGGCGCCCTGGCACTGGCGGGAACGGTTGGCGGGGTGTCGATCGAGACCGCTTCGCTCTACGGCGCCATCTCTGGCGCTGGAACCGCCGGCGATCCCTGGCGCTGGCAGACCCAGGACGCCACCTGTCTCGGCGCAACGAGCGATGCGATCGTTGTCGGCGGTGTAAGGGCGGGCGCCATTTCAGCCATGCTGTGTCCGCCCGATGGCCGGCTCATGCACACCAGGGACGGCGTTCCCGGCGGGTCGTTGTCGTTTTCAGCCCTGACCTTGCCTTACACCGCAGGCCGTTCAAGCGGGGTCGTGTCGCTGAGCGATGGGCAGATCGACTGGCTGATCGATGGCGGTTTGGTGGCCTCCATCGCGACCGGCCCCGTCAGCCAGGACTTTTCGACCCCGCAATCGGGGCTCCGTGTGCGCGCCCGATCGGCGGCGCTGGATGTTTCATCGGACGGGGCCGGGCTCCGGGCTTCAGTCCTGCTCGGCCCTACCCGGGCCACCGGAACATTGCTGCCCGTCACGCTGGACATGGCCAGCGCCGACCTGAGTTTCAGCAACCAATTGGGTGTCTTCAGCGGATCGGGCAGCGCAAAAGGCGTGCGGGTGGAAGCGGTGGGCGATGACCCGGTTTTCGAACCGATGATGACTGACCAGACCTTGCGGCTGAATGGCGGGCGCCTGTCCCTTGAAGGGCCGATAGCACTGGCCAGCTCTGGCCTGAAGGTCGCCGACAGCGCCATGGTCCTTTCCCTTCCAAGTATCAGTGGCGTGGGCACGGTTACCGCTTCACCGCTGGTCTTCGATCCCCGCGGCCTGCAACCGGCCGATCTGTCCGACCGGTTGCGGGGCCTTCTCACCAATGCGCGCGGAGAGGTTCGCGGCGAGGCATCGGTCACCATCACCGGAGGCCGGCCCCTGATCGAAAGCCGCCTCGTGATCAAGGATCTGGGGTTCCAGACCGTCGCGCTTGGCCGTGTCGAGGGCGTCAGTGGCACAGTCGACTTTGATGACGTCATGGCCCTCTCGACACCGCCGGGCCAACGCGTGCGAATTGGCCGGATCGACCCGGGGGTGGCCCTGCGGGATGGCGAGGTCACTTTCCAGATGTTCGGAACCGAGGCCATTGGCATCGAAACGGCCAGGTGGCCGTTCGCGGGAGGATGGCTTTCGGTCGCGCCGGCGCGCTGGCAGTTCTCTGGCCTTGAGAACGCGCTCCGGGTGAACGCGGACAAGCTTGACCTGGGCGCCCTGGCGGAAACGTTCAACCTCAAGGATATCACCGGCACGGGTCAGCTGACCGGCACATTCCCCCTGGAGTTTTCAGCTAGCGACGCCTTCGTGCGGAACGCTGTCCTGACAGGGCTGGGCGAGGGCGGAACCTTGAAGGTCTCGGGCGCCTTGAGCGAACAGGCCGCTGCGGCCAACGACACTGCGAAACTGGCCTTCGAAGCGCTGGAGGACTTCCGCTTCGAGATCCTGGAAGTCGCCGCGGACGGTAATCTCAATGGGGACATCACCGTGAGGATAAGACTGCTGGGATCAAATCCCGACGTGCTCTACGGGACACCGTTCGATTTCAATGTCTCGGTCAACTCGCCCCTGGCCGAGCTTCTGCGGTCCGGGCAGTCCTTCAACAGCACCGGTTGGCTCGCGGATGCGGTCGTGTCACAGTGAATTGTCCGGTGTCGATGGGCGGCCCCATTCAAGGCAGGTTCATGGCCTACCGCTTAGAAGTTATCCCGACATGAAGACAGATTCCCTTGTAAACCATACGCGCCAGGCCCTGTTGACCACCGCAGTCGTGGTGGTGCTTTCTGGCTGCACGCCACGCGTCGTCGTCGAAGCGCCGAGCGACCCGATCACGATCAATCTGAATGTGAAGATTGACCAGGAAGTCCGCGTCAGACTTGACCAGGACGTGGAAGACCTGATCGCCGAAAATCCGGACCTGTTCTAGGAGGCCGCCATGGTGTTGTTTCGCATTCTCGCCCTTGTCCTCATCACCGCTGGCACGGTGATCGTCGCGCGCAGCTCGCCGGCAACGGCGCAGCAGGTCAGCGCAATCGAGGATGCGAAGGGAGCAGGTGTCATCGGGGAACGGATCGACGGCTATCTCGGCTTCGTCGATGATGGCGCGGTGGACGCCTCGCTGCGCCGGCAGGTCCAGGAAATCAACGCCAAGCGCCGGGCCGCCTATGATGAACTTGCCGCAGACACGCAGACAACCATCGAACAGGTCGCCCGTGTAACGGCGGAAAAGCAGATCGCCCGGACACCGCCGGGGCATTTCTACATGGATGAACGCGGCCGGTGGGTTCGCAAGACCTGACCGGCAACGGGCCAGGCTGAGCTATCCATGACCATGGGCGAGAAACTCCTGATTGCCGCGTCAGTGTTCGGTACGCTTGCCGTATTTGCGGCCGTTGCGTGGCTGGAGCCGTCATTCGGGGATGGCATCTCCGGACATGGCTGGTTCGCCTATGCGCTTGGCTCGGCCCTGACCCTGGCGGTTGCCGGTGGACTGTTCTGGTTGCTCTTTCACAGCGCCCGCCACGGCTATGATGATATCGACCGCGATGAAGACGGTCTGCGCGATGACTGAGCCCGCAAACAACGCTCCCCGAAAAGGGCGAATTTGTCTTGCGCTGCGAGGTGACACGCTCCAAACGCGAATCTGGTAGAGTGTTGGTTTGGATCCTGCGGGAGAATTGACATGATTGATCCGGCGCTTTTATCAGCCTATGTGGCGTCGCGCATTTGCCACGACCTTGTTTCACCGGTCTCGTCCGTGACCTCGGCGCTGGACCTGATCAACGACCCAAACGACACCGAGATGCGGGCCCAGGCCGAGCAGCTGCTTCACAAGGGCGCGACCGATGCCGCGGTCCGTATCGAGTTCCTCCGCTATGCCTATGGGTCGATGGGATTGTCAGACGGCGCAGCCGACATCCATGAGGCGAAGCGCGTCACCGAGAAGTTCGCCGAGACCCACAAACCCACGGTCGAATGGGACATCGACACCGCGCATCTCAGCTATTCACATGCCCGGCTGATGATGAACCTGGTCCTCATCGGAATCGATAGCCTGCCCCGGGGCGGTGTGCTTTCGGTCAGGATCCGCAACGAGGCCGACGGCCTGATGATCCAGACCGTTGCGGCTGGCACAAGGGCCCGCCTGAACGCCCACGTCACAGCGGCCATTGCAGGCACCGAGCCCGAGGATGCGTGGTCAGCCCGCAACATCCAGCCCCTTTTCGCGGCCATGATCGCTGAGGGCCTCGGCGCATCGCTGACCGCGCAAATGACCGGCGAGGAAGAAGTCACCATCACGGCGCAAGGCATTCGCGCGGAAGGCTAGGGCGAGTTCGGAGCAACCGCCTCAGTTTGCGACCGGATACTTGCGCAATAACAAACACGTAAAGCGTCGGCCTGGCGTGAAACGAAAGACCGACGCTTTAGGGCGCGGCCGGTACCCGAACCCTGAAGGACTTTCTTAACGCCTTGGTCAGAAACTGGAGTTCTGGTGCTTTCCCCCAGGGAGCTTGTCCATGAAGCGATGTCTTGTTGTCGACGATTCCAGGGTCGTGCGGCGGGTGGCCAGTCGGATCATTGAAGCGCTCGACTTCCAGGTCGAGGAAGCGGGCGATGGTGCAGAGGCGCTGTCCCGCTGCCGTGACGCGATGCCGGATGCCGTGCTTCTAGACTGGAACATGCCGGTGATGAACGGGATCGACTTCCTGAGGGCGCTCAGGCTGGAAGAGGGGGGCAACCGCCCCATCGTGGTCTTTTGTTCCACCGAGAACGATGCCGACCACATCGCAGAAGCCGTTCGATCGGGGGCGAACGAGTTCATCATCAAGCCCTTTGATTCCGATATCATTGCCAGCAAGTTTGCCGAAGCGGGCCTCGTTTGAGAGTTTGTTAAGGAAATCGGTTTGGCCTCGGCTACAAAGACGCTCGCGGTCGGAGACCCAATGCTAGACAGCACGTTTCACGCGCTCGCGGAGCTGGCCCGCCGCCGGACCGGCCAGGCGCTGTTGCCGTCAAAGGCATACCTCGTGGATGCGCGCTTGTCAGGGCTGGTTCGCCGGGAAGGATTTGCCACGCTGGATGACATGATGGCGTGCCTGGAGGTTCGGCCCAATCCGGTCCTCGAAGCAGAGATTGCCGCCGCCCTGCTCAGCCGCAACACATGGTTTTTCCGCGAGCGTGACTGTCTTGAGCGTATTGTTCACGATGTCCTGCCCGGCCGGCTCAAGGCGTCGAAGAGCGGCCGGCTGAAAGTCTGGTGCGCTGGAGGCAGCACCGGGCAGGAGGCTTACTCCCTTGCCATTCGACTGGCCGAAATGGCCGGCGAACAGGGTCTTCGCGGATCGCGGGTGGAGATCGTTTCAACCGATATATGCCGGCGCACGACCGAGCAGGCCCGGCTGGGCACGTTTGGCCACTACGAGGTGCAGCGCGGCCTGTCGATCCACCGCCTGCTGGCACATTTCCAGCGCCTGGAGTCAGGGTCCTGGAAGATTTCCGAGGCGTTGCGCGAGGCGGTGAGCTTCCGCCAGCACAACCTCCTTGACGACCCATCGGGGCTGGGCCAGTTCGATGTCATCTTGTGCCGGAACGTTATCACCGGCATGGCCCCGGACGTCAGGACCCAGGTCGCCGAGGCCCTTTCAGCCCAGCTTGCCGCAGATGGCGTCTTGATGCTCGGGCACGGAGAAACCCTCGCGGGCGTGACCAAGCTCCTGCAACCGTCGCGGCATATCAGGGCCGGCTGGCAGCGTCAGTCGGGAGCGACCCAGCCAGCCGCTGCCTGAAGCGCTTCCAGGCGAAGTGGGCACCGGTTCGCCGTCCGGAAGCGCGTCAAGACAAGGACTGGAAGCGGCGCGCCGATCCCATTCGTGAACGCGCCGCTTTAGCGCGCACCCAGCAGTGCCGAACCGGACCAATGGCTTTCCCCATGGTTTGTTAACCACCTTCCGGCTGAATGGGCCCAGGGACAATGGCGCGCCACGGGACGGGCGAGTGGATTTTGAGTTCGTAGAGGATCACGCGCATGCGCATGAAAATGTTCACCGCAACCACGCTGGAAGATGCCAGGAAAGCAATACTTGCGGAAATGGGAGAAGACGCGGTGATCCTTTCCGAGCGTGAAACCGACCGCGGTGTCGAAGTTCGCGCGGCGACCGACAAGATGGGCCAGGGCGCCGGCGGTGACCAGCCGCTATTCGTCGACCGGTTTTCTGGGCAGGCCACGGCGCCAACAAGCGAGGATCCGGTCAGGGCGCGGGTGCGTGACAGCCTGGCCTGGCACGGCGCGCCGGCACCTTTCATCCGTAAGCTGAACGATGTGTGCAAGGCAGCCCCATCCAGTCCCGATAGCCGCGTTGCGATGTCCAACGGGCTGGACCTGGTCTGCAATTTCGATGTCTTGCCAGTCCGGCCCGAGCGGGATGTGATCCTCGTCGGTGCCCCTGGCCATGGCCGGACGTCGGTCGCCGCCAAGCTGACCCGGCGGGCCGCCATTGCGCGCCGACAGCTGACCCCAATGGCCGCCGACTTTGACCACACCGCCGGTGGCGAGCAGCTTGCTGCTTACCTTGCTCTCGAGCGGCGCCAGATCCGCGTCGTGGCGACGCCCGATAACCTGTTCACGCAATTTCGCGCCCAGCGGACCAGCGGTCGCCGATGTGTTGTCGATCTTCCGGCCATCGTTGCGTCCGATCCCGAAGACATGATGCGGTTGACTGATCTCGTGAACGCCGTTGATGCCGAACCCGTACTGGTGATCTCAGCGGAAGGTCACCCCGACGACCTGGCCCAGGCCGCCCGGGCCTACGCCCAGGCAGGCGTGCGGCGTGCGATCGTGACCAAACTGGATGTCGCCCGGAGACGGGGCGGTGTAGTCGCAGCCCTCTCGGGGGCAGGAATTGCGTTCTCCCATCTTTCCGTGACTCCCTTTATCGGTGGAGGGCTCGTCCCATCGGGACCGGCGAGACTGGCGGCCTTGCTAACGGAAGACACCCCCGGGCAGGTGGCCTTGAAAGGAGCAGCGTGATGAGTTTCATGCTACGAAAATCAGCTGATCGGCGACCCCAGACGCCGGCTCGCCGGGTGGCGCCTGCCTCCATCATCGCCGTTGCGTCGGGCAAGGGCGGGGTCGGAAAAACCTTCATGGCAATTACCCTGGCGAGCGCTTTCGCCCAGGCGGGGAAGCGAACGCTTCTGGTTGATGGCGACCTGGGCCTCGCGAATGTGGATGTCCAACTCGGGATTGCGCCCGAAACGGATCTGGCCGCGGTGGTCGCCGGTTGGGTCGAGCTTGACGATGCCGTCACGCCCGTCGATGGCGGCGCGGCGCGCGGCGGATTTGATGTCCTGCCCGGCCGGTCAGGTTCTGGCGCCCTGGCCGAGCTTCCACCCGAGGATGTCGCACGGCTCGCAGCTGGCCTCTCCGCGCTTGCCCTCCGTTATGACCAGGTGATCGTCGACCTGGGCGCGGGGATCGAAACCAATTGCATGCGCCTGGCCAGGGCTGCGGACAAGGCCCTCATGGTGATCACGGACGAACCGACCTCAATGACCGATGCCTATGCGTTCATCAAGGTCCTGCGCGGGTATGCTCCGAATGTGGATCCGGTCATTGCGATCAACCAGGCCGATGACCGCTCCGGCGGCCAGCGGACCTATGAGGCGATGGCCCGGGCCTGCAAGCAATTCCTCGGCTTCAGGCCCTTCCTGGCGGGCGTCGTCCTGCGGGATGAGAAGGTCCGCGATGCCATCCGTAGCCAGAAGACCCTGATTTCCACGGATCCGTCTTCACAGGCGATCCAGGACGTGATTGCGATCACCCACGCCCTGATCGGAGATCGCCAGTCAGCGCCCACCCCGATCGGGCACTGATCATTTCGAAAGCGGATTAATTATTCCGTATTACTACATTTCTGTTAGGTGACCGTTAGGGATTAAGATTTACGGTCACACTGGTTAACGCAGTCGCCGAAGCACCCTAATGCTGGCGAGCGAGTGATTCGGGAGAGCAATAATGAGGGTCCTTCTGGTCGAGGATGATAGCGCCGTTGCCCGCAGCATCGAGCTGATGCTGAAGGCGGCCGGCTTCAACATTTACATCACCGATCTTGGTGAAGAGGGCGTCGATCTTGGTAAGATCTACGAGTATGACATCATCGTGCTCGACCTGACCTTGCCGGATATTTCCGGCTATGAGGTGCTCAAGCAGCTCCGGATGAGCCGGGTGAACACGCCCGTCATGATCCTTTCGGGCAATCCCGACATCGAAGCCAAGGTCAAGACCCTCGGTTTCGGCGCCGATGATTACCTGACCAAGCCCTTCAACAAGGATGAGCTGATTGCGCGGATCACCGCGATCGTTCGCCGGTCCAAGGGCCATGCCGAGAGTGTCATCCGCACCGGCGATATCCTGGTGAACCTGGACGCCAAGACCGTGGAAGTGGACAATGACCGGGTCCACCTCACCGGCAAGGAGTACCAGATGTTCGAGCTGCTCTCGCTCCGCAAGGGCACGACGCTGACCAAGGAAATGTTCCTCAACCACCTTTATGGCGGCATGGACGAGCCGGAACTGAAGATCATCGACGTCTTCATCTGCAAGCTCCGCAAGAAGCTCGCAAAGGCCACCGGCGGGCACCACTATATCGAAACCGTCTGGGGCCGCGGCTACGTCCTGCGGGACCCGAAACCGGCCAAGGCCGGCAAGGACGTGGAGATCGCCGCCTAGGCCCCTCCATAGGTCACCAGACCCCGATCACAGAGGACCCCGGTTGCCCCGCGCAGCCGGGGTTTTCTGTTTATTGTCTGATGGCATTGTTGTCTGATCGCCCGCTGGGCTCGCTTTGCTCGCAACGCGATGGATCGGGCTCAAGGCTGTGTGATCGCTAGGCGGGGGCCGCTCTGGTGGAGGCCAGCCTGTTGGCGGATGGGCGCCGGGGGGCGCGTTGCCCTGGCTGCGACGCGTTTCGACCGGAGGCCCGGGGACTGCCAGAGGGGCCGCGCGGCGGGCGCGGCGGCGGCGCAGGATCAGGGCGAGCCGGTGG
>JBCBKE010000033.1:0-32155 GCA_038522375.1 Pseudomonadota bacterium | reverse complement strand
AACCCACGCCCAAAACCTTTCCACAATCCTAACGCGGTGATCGCGGATCCCCTTTTGCGCTGGTATGACCGCCATGCACGGGACCTACCCTGGCGCGTCGGGCCGTCTGAACGCGCTGCCGGCGAACAAGCAGATCCCTACCGCGTCTGGCTTTCTGATTTCATGCTGCAGCAGACCACTGTCCCCCACGCCACACGCTATTTTATGTCCTTCGTCGAACGATGGCCCACGGTAGACGCGCTCGCGGCTGCCGCCGATGACGAAGTGATGGCCGCGTGGGCCGGGCTGGGTTACTATGCTCGCGCCCGGAATCTCCTGAAATGCGCGCGCATGGTCGCGGCAAGCGGGCATTTCCCCGAAACACGTGATGGGTTGCGCGCGCTGCCTGGCATTGGCGCTTACACGTCCGGTGCTGTCGCTGCCATTGCATTCGGCGAACCGGTTCCTGCCGTGGATGGGAATGTGGACAGGGTCTTCGCCCGATTGCTGGCGCTGGACACCGATTGGAAGACAGCCAAGAAAACGATCGCCGACACCGTCGCCACCATCGTGCCGGATAGCCGCCCGGGGGAATTCGCCGAAGCGCTCATGGACCTGGGCGCTACCGTCTGCACGCCAAAGCGGCCGAATTGCCTGCTTTGCCCCCTGGCGGACCACTGCAAGGCATTAGCGGAAGGGAAACCGGAACGCTATCCGATCAAGGCAAAAAAGGCGGTCAGCCCCACACGCCGCGGTCATGCCTTCTTGCTCCGAAGGGACGACACGATTTTACTCGAACGCCGGCCAGCCCGTGGCCTCCTCGGGGGAATGCTTGGCCTTCCCGGGAGCGAATGGACCGAAGAAGCGCCGACGGCACCCGACTTTCCGATAGATGCCCACTGGAACGAGGCTGGCGACGTCAGGCATGTCTTCACCCATTTCAACCTTGTGCTGACCGTGTGGACTGCGGAAATGGATCGATCTCCGGCGCACGGACAATGGCACAGCGTTGATGCGGTCGAGGGGCTGCCCAGCGTTTTCAAGAAAGCCGCACGGCTCGCCCTTCAATTGTAAAGGGGCCGCAGGAAACCCTCCGGTGTTGACAGTCGGCATTCCGCCCATAGACGTAGAGGAAACGCGTTTGGGACGCGCGCGAGAGGGACAAACACATGAAGTACATTGCCTTGACTGCCGTCAGCATGGTGGCCGCTGGAACCGCTGCAGCCGAAACAGAGTGGTACGTTTCTGCCGGTTACACCGCCTATGATAGCTCGGACGTGGATATCATCAGCGCTGGGACCGTTCGTGGCGGCGTGAACGTGAACGCAAACCTGGGCTTTGAGGCCGAGGCATCGTTTGGCTTCGATGGCGTCGAGGCCGCAGGTGCAGAAGTCGAGATCGCCAGCGCGATCACCGGCTACGTCGTGGGACGTTTGCCGATCAGCGATCAGGTCGATATTTTCGGTCGCGCCGGATACGGGACGATCGACTTCGACGTGTCCGGGTTCGGGGGCTCTGGATCGATCGATGTCGATGGTTTTGCGTTTGGCATCGGCGGCGAATTCGAACTGACGGATCGTTGGTCGCTCAGGACCGAGTACACACGCTTTGAAGCGGACGACGACGTGATCGATGGCGGCGTTGATACCTACGCGATTTCAGTCGTCGCCACATTCTAGGGCTGATTTCGCCGTTTGGACTGTCATCCGTGCGGGTCAGCGGTGATGCGTCCGTTGAAATACCGGTCATTCGCGGCGTTCAAAGCTCGCCACTCTTGTTTGGTCAGACACACTTTGTGCTGACGTATACGTGAACCCGTCATTGTGTCCGTCTTGCAGATCTTGTCGTCGTCGCCGGTTTCAGGCGCAATATTGACGACAACGATATTAGGCTGCCGCAGGTCCGCTTCTGTCGATGTGACGGTGGTCTCCTCAGTCGACGGCGTGGCGCAAGCCGCGACGGCCAAACCGACAATGACTGCTGGTAGAACACGCATCGATATCCTCCCGGGTCGCGAACTCACCATTTGGCGCAGGCAAATCGGCGAAAGTCAAATGACCCCCGTAAACGCTCTCCAGAATGAAGCGCGTTTCGAGTGTCGGACTTCACCCGGCCGGTCAGGCTTCCGCGATCGCCTCGGTGGGGTCGAGTTGAACACCGGGCCCCATCGTGGAGCTTAGCGCCAGCTTCTTGACGTAGGTCCCCTTGGCGCCCGACGGCTTGGCCTTCATGAGGGCGCCGACAAAGGCCTTTACATTGGCCTTGATGGCGTCCTCGGAGAAACTCGCCTTGCCAATGCCGGCATGGATGATGCCCTGCTTTTCGACGCGGAACTCCACTGAACCGCCTTTGGCGTCTTTTACCGCCTGACCGACGTTCGGGGTAACCGTGCCGACCTTAGGATTAGGCATCAGCCCCCGCGGGCCGAGCACCTTCCCGAGCCGGCCGACGATGGACATCATGTCGGGCGATGCGATCACCCGGTCGAAATCCATCATCCCACCCTGGATCTGCTCCATCAGATCTTCGGCGCCAACGATATCGGCACCCGCATCACGCGCTTCGTCCGCTTTCGCATCCCTGGCGAACACAGCGACCCGCACAGCCTTGCCGGTGCCCGATGGCAGCGAAACCATGCCGCGCACCATCTGGTCTGCGTATTTGGGATCAACACCCAGATTGACGGCGATCTCGACGGTCTCATCGAACTTGGCGGTGGCGTTGGACTTCACCATGCTGATCGCTTCATCGAGGGGGTAGATCTTCTCGATGTCGACTTTCTCGCGCGCGGCGCGGAACCGTTTTCCCTGTGCCATGTTCCTACTCCACCACTTCCAGGCCCATGGACCGCGCCGATCCGGCAATGATCTTGGCGCCAGCGTCAAGGTCATTGGCATTGAGGTCTTCCATCTTCTGCTCAGCGATTTCGCGGCATTGGGCCATCGTCACGCTGCCGGCCACGACCTTGCCGGGCTCCTTGGAACCGGACTTCAGCTTGGCGGCCTTTTTCAGGAGCACAGAGGCAGGCGCCGTCTTCACCACAAAGGTAAAGGACTTGTCCTGATAGTAGTCGATTACCACCGGCAGGGGCAGACCCTTCTCTGCATTCTCGGTCCTCGCGTTGAAGGCCTTGCAGAATTCCATGATGTTGATCCCGCGCTGGCCGAGGGCTGGACCCACGGGCGGGGATGGGTTGGCCGCTCCGGCCGGGATCTGGAGCTTCAGTTGCCCCAGGAGTTTCTTCGCCATGTCATCCTCTTCAAATGGCAAGGGCCAGGGGCGCTGTTCCGCCCCTGCACCCGTTGGAGAGTTGTCCCGCGGTCCGGCCTGGACATGGACTGAGCGCCCAGCACCTCCCGCAGTCACTCCGCCAGCATTCAAGCCGTCGGAGCGCGGCTAATGGGGGATTGGCTGCATCGCGTCAACCCGCTGCATCAGGCTGCTATGTCTGCGACGGGGCGGTATGGGCCTTCAGTTCCATGATCTCGCGTCCAAGGAAGAAGGAAATCGCTGTACGGATCAGCACCAACAGGCCCACGAAGATGAGATCCGAGATTTCCCGCGTGATGACCGTGTGCACGATATCGGATGCAATCATGAACTCCAGTCCGGTCAGGATGTACAGGCCCAGCGTGTTCCTTGCGATATCCAGTCCCATCAGTTCGCGCCGAAACCCGATACCATGGCTGAGACTGCTGAAGAGTTTCCACAGCGCCACCAGGAACCCAAACAGGATGATCGCAACGCCAATGAGGTCGATAAAGGCGGCAATGACCTCCAGCGTCTCGGCAATCGGATGGCCGATGCCAAACGGTAGGAAGTCAAGCGAGGACCCGCCCGTCATCTCCAGCATGCCGCCGCCATTTTCATGGCCCGAAGTGGCCGCCGTTTCATGTTCACCACCTGCGGCCATTACATCAGCTCTGCGTCGGTGATGACCTCAACAAGTGCAGGGCCGTCATGGCCAATGGCCTTCTCAAGCGCAGAATCGAGATCCTCGTGCCTGGTCACCCGCTCACCCATGCCGCCACAGCTTCTGGCGAACCCGGCAAAGCTTGGATTCACAAGGCTGGTCTGCCAGACCTCAAATTCAGCGGTGCGCTGCTCCTTCGATATCTTTCCAAGCTCGGAATTATTCATGAGGACATGGGTGATGTTCATCCCGTATTTCACAGCCGTGGTGAACTCCATCGCGTACTGGCCGAACCCGCCGTCGCCGGACACGGAGATCACCTTGCGGCCTTTGTAAGCAGGCTTGTCCCGGGTTGCGGCCCAGGCGCCCATGGCGGCCGGGAAGCTGAAGCCGATGGAGCCGAGATAGCCGGACATGAGGACACGCTGGTTGCCCGTTGGCTCGAAGTACCGTCCGAAACTGTAGGTGTTGTTGCCCACATCAACGGCGAAGATCGCATCCTGCGGCGCGTGCCGCGTCAGACCGTCAAACAGTGCAGCCGCCGACAGGCCTTTGCCCCTGTTCTCGTCAATGCGCTTGGCCTTTTCCTCGCGCCAGATCGCCCAGCGTGCAGCCACCTCGCTGCGCAAGTCAGAAGATGCGGCAACGCCGGCTTCAACGGCGCTCAGCATAAGGCCAGCCGTCACGCCCACATCACCCATCACGGGCACTGTCACGGGATGGCGCTTGGCAAGGCGCATCGGATCGGTATCAACCTGGATGGTCGGTGCACCCTCATAAATGCCCGTATGGTCGGAGAAGGATGACCCGAAGACAAGCAAGAGATCGGCCTCATTCATGAACCAGCTAGCGATGGGCGTTCCTGACCGGCCCATCACGCCGGCGGCCAGGGGGTGATTATCCCCGATCTGGCCCTTGGCCTTGAATGTGGTGGCAACGGGCGCCCCAAGCTTTTCCGCCAGGGCTGTCACTTGACCCATGCCAGATAATGCCCCGTAGCCAACGATGATCATCGGTCGCTTTGCACCCTTCAGAAGGGCCACCGCCTCATCGAGCGCGCCAAGCGGTGGGCCAACCCTCAAATCCGCCATACGCCCCGCCGGCGTCTGGGGTTTTTCGCCGTCGGCGGCGGAACGCGGCTGAACATTATCGGGAAACACCAGATGGCCAACGCCGCGCATCAAAGTGGCTGTCTTGATCGCCTGGGTCATGAGTTGGGCATGGTCGGAACTGTGATGCACGGTTTCGGAGAATTCGGTTACGGCCTCGAAGGCGGCTTCAAGGTCGATGTCCTGGAATGCGTGAACACCAATGACTTGTTCCTGCACCTGGCCCGTCAGAGCGAGGGCCGGCGCGCCATCCACCTTGGCGTCCCAGAGACCGGTCAACAGGTTGGTGGCCCCAGGGCCCGCAATCGTAAGTGCGGCAGCAGGCTCTCCCGTTAACTTCCCATAGCCAGAAATGGCGAAGGCGGCCGCACCCTCGTGGCGAATGCCATAATAGCTCAGCTCACCACGGGCCTCGCTGGCCCGCATGGCATCGGCCAGGCCCAAATTCGAGTGTCCGACCATGCCGAACACCGAAGTCACGCCCCAGTTCGTCATGGTTGCAACCATAACGTCCGAGACGGTTCGTTCCCGCGGCGGTTCGGCTGGCACACCCACATAGATGCCGTCATCACGAACTTCGACGGCGTAAGTCTCCTGGCCGCTATCCTCATGGCCGCCCGGTGATTTTCCAGTGAGCGGATCGAAGTCCCACCCGTGCCACGGGCATCGCAGCCAGCACTTGTCATCGATCCCCTTTTCGATGGATCCCTCGCCCAACGGACCACCCTGATGGGGGCAGCGATTGTCCATGGCGCTCCACTGGCCATCGAAATGGACCAGCGCCACCTGCAGTCGCCCGGCCGTGGCCGACTTTACTCGCCCCTCGGTCACCTCACCGATTTCAGCGACCTTGAACCAATCCAGTGTTGTTGCGCCCGTCATCACAATTGTCCCTCATCCTGTTGCCGCCTGCTTGCCATAGGCCTACGGTTTGCGCACTTCACAATCGTTCATCGGTTTGTGAGTACTCGTTATTGGTGTGTCGCCGCGTGACAGTGGAGTTGGGAACGGTGCGAGAAGGGGAAACCATATCGACGCGGATCCGCACCGCCATATCGCAAGATTTGCCAACGCTGCTTGCCTTCGAGCAGGGCATCGTCTCAGCCGAACGTCCATTTGACGAAACCCTGCGGCCAGACCCAATCAGCTACTACGATATTGAAGAGCTTATGGCATCCGAAGACGCTGAGGTCGTCGTTGCTGAAACAGATGGCAGGCTGATCGGCTCGGGCTACGCGGTCAAGAAGGCTTCCAGGCACTATGTGACGCCGCCGTTCCACGCTTATATCGGGTTTCTCTACGTCGATCCCGCTTATCGCGGCATGGGCGTGAACCAGAAGGTGCTTGATGCCCTCTTCGAATGGGCGTCCGAACGCGGCCTGTTCGAGGTCCACCTTACGGTTTACCCGGCAAACACACCAGCGATCCGCGCTTATGAGAAAGCCGGGTTTGACCCCTACCTCCTGGAGATGCGTGTCAATCTGGAAGGCGGCAATCCAGGACGGGCGAGGGAGGCAACGCTTTCGTGAAACACCGTGACTGGCCGTCTCCAGGACGCTCGAATACCGACCGATGACAAGCATCGAGGGAATCCCATGAGACCAGAACAGATTGCGAAATGGTCGGACGTGCCTGACAGACGGCCGGTCTACGCCCTTGTCGAGAAAGTTGACCTGGTCATCGTCCGCTATGACGACGCGGTCTCGGTGCTTTACGGTCGTTGCCTCCACCGCGGCGCATTAATGGCGGATGGGCATGTCGACGAAAACGACAATCTCATCTGCGGGGTCCACAACTGGGACTACCGCATCGATACTGGCGTATCGGAGTATGCAAACGACGAAGTCCTCCACAAGTTCACCGCATGGGTCGACGATGGCAGGGTGCTGGTTGACGCCGACGAGATTGCAGAGTGGGCACGCGCCAACCCCCAACCCTTCGACCGGGATGCGTACCTCGGACTCTATCAGGACCCCAGCCATACCCCCCATGAGGAACCCTACAACAAGCTGATCCAGGCCTATGCCAAGGATGGGCTTTCCAAGGTCGGCCACCACGGCATGGTCGATGCCATGGGTGTGCCGCGCGCAGATCTGCCGGACTGGGATGACCTGCAGGTTCTGACGGCGCAACTCCATCGGATGCCGTTGCTCGACGACGAACCCGTCGAAACCAAAACGGTGATTGGGCCAAACGCCCAGAAGCCCCTGACGCTGGCGATACCGCTGTTTGTGTCCGACATGAGTTTCGGCGCGCTATCGGAACCGGCAAAGGTTGCCCTTGCGCGCGGGGCAGAGATGGCTGGCACAGGGATCTGCTCTGGCGAAGGCGGCATGCTCGAAGACGAGCGGGCCGAGAACAGCCGCTACTTCTATGAACTGGCGTCGGGCCGCTTCGGATTTTCATGGGACAAGCTGGAGACGGTGCAGGCCTTCCATTTCAAGGGTGGCCAGGGCGCGAAAACCGGAACTGGCGGCCACCTGCCCGGCGAGAAGGTCAAGGGCAAGATCGCCGAGACCCGCGGGCTCAACGAAGGCGAGGCAGCCATATCACCAGCGCGCTTCCCCGAGTGGACCGAGGTTTCTCAGGTGCGCGACTTTGCCGACGAGGTCCGTACCCGCACCGGCGGCATCCCCATCGGTTACAAACTGTCAGCCCAGCACATCGAGAAAGACATTGATGCCGCGCTCGATGTCGGCGTGGACTACATTATCCTGGATGGTCGAGGCGGGGGGACAGGTGCAGCACCGCTCATCTTCCGGGACAACATCTCGGTTCCCACCATCCCCGCGCTTGCGAGGGCGCGTGCGCATCTGGACAAGACGGCCCCGACCGTGTCGCTGGTTATCACTGGCGGTTTGCGCACGCCGGCAGACTTCGTGAAAGCGCTGGCGCTGGGCGCGGACGCGATCGCGGTCTCCAATGCAGCCATGCAGGCGATCGGCTGCATCGCCATGAGGGCATGTCATACGAATAACTGTCCCGTGGGCATCGCATCCCAGAAACCACACCTCGTATCGCGGCTGGTGATTGATGGCTCGGCCCAACGGCTGAAGACCTTCTTCGACGCCTCAGTGGAACTGATGCAGGTTCTCGCCCGCGCGTGCGGCCATCGCAGCCTCGCAGACTTCAATGCCGACGACCTGACCACGTTCGACCGGAACATGGCCGACCTCTCGGGCGTGGCCTTTGCCGGAGTACGCCGATGAGCCTCGCCCTTGCAGAACTCCTGGTGGGCGCGATGGCAGTGTACATTGCCATAGGCGTACTGGTTGCTTTGGCGACCGTGACGGTCGGGGCCCCCCGGATCGACCCCGCCGCCCGTGGAATGCCGATACAAGCGCGGATGCTGATTTTCCCTGGCGCCATGCTGTTGTGGCCAATCATGCTGATCAAACTCGTCACACAGAAGGCGCCGCCAGTTTCATGAAACGCGTACACCGCTCTGCCCACCGCATGGTCTGGTTCCTGCTCGCTCCCGCAATTGCGGCTGTGCTTTGGCTTGCCATCACCAATCGGCCTGGCCCCTTGGTGAACGATACACTGCCGCCATCGATCATCACCGACGAGGCCCCAAACTGATGTCCCACGGATACAAAGCTGTCACCTGGACCCCCTTCAAGGCCCGATTCGACCGGTGGATGCTTGCTGGCATAGGGCTCTATCTCGTCGTCTTCATCGTGGTAGCGAGCGCCACCCAGCCTCCTGGCGAGACCTTCACGCCGTTACAGCTGGGTATGCGCGCCACCGGGACGCTCGCTTTCCTGATGTTGACCTTCATTCTGACAATAGGACCGTTGGCGCGCATGACCTCGCGTTTCAAGCCGTTCCTTTTCAATCGTCGCCATCTTGGTGTCGCGACCTTCACGATCGCGCTGATCCATGCGGCGCTCGTGCTGCTCTGGTATCACGGGTTTTCGGATGTGAACGTGTTCGTATCGCTGTTCGCGTCAAACCCGCGTTACGATTCCATCGCTGGCTTTCCATTTGAAAGCCTGGGCTTTGTTGCGCTCGTGATCCTGGCGGTGATGGCGACCACATCTCACGATTTCTGGAATGCCAATCTCGGCCCTGGCCTTTGGAAAGCCCTGCACATGGGCGTTTATCTCGCCTATGCCGCGTTGATTGCCCACGTGGCGCTGGGCGCGCTCCAGTCGGAGCGGGACCCGCTCTATCTCGCGGCGGTCGGGATCGCTGCGGGAGCGGTTGTCCTGCTACACCTGATCAGTGGCTTTCTGGCATCGGGCGCCCCTACCGCATCGGCAGATGACGGGAATTGGCTCGAGGTGGGCCCCTTTTCGGACATACCCGACGACCGTGCCCGCATCATCGCCCCGCCCGGCGGCGAGCGCATCGCGGTGTTCCGCTCGGGAGGCAAGATCGCTGCAGTGTCCAATGTCTGCCGCCACCAGGGTGGCCCGCTGGGCGAGGGCAAGGTTGTGGACGGCTGCATCACTTGCCCCTGGCACGGCTTCCAGTACCGTATGGAGGACGGCCAATCGCCGCCGCCTTTCACCGAGAAGATCGCCACCTTCAAGACCAAGGTCGAAAAGGGCGTGGTCTACGTGAACGCCGAACCAAACCCGCCCGGCACACCTGAAACACCAACTGACATCGAAGGATCCTTCGCATGAGCAACAGGGACGATTTCTTCATCGGATGGGCGGACACGCCGGCGCCCGACCGCCGCTTCTTCCTTGCTGCGGGAGTTGCCCTCATGGTGGGTACGGCAGCGAGCGCAGGTGCCCTGGCATCGCGCCAGGCTCCCGTCGGTTCCGGTATGTGGAATATGGGCGATGTGCGCGAATGGTCGGGTATCATCACAGCCAATCCCTATCCCATGCTCCGCACACTGGACATGGGAGGGGACGCCAGAACCGTTCTGCTGTCGTGTCTCGGAAAGTGCGGAGTCGCCGCCCAGATCGGGGCGTTGGAGGGTCAACGCGTCATCGTCGAAGGCAGCGTGATACAGCGTGGGCCGCACGCCATGATCGCCGTCGCCGAAACCCTTGAATGGGTCCGGGCCGCCCCAGATGCTCCCACTGATAGCAGGCTGTTGTTCCCTGCCCCCCAACCCGTCGATACCGTGACACTGCAAGGAGAAATCCTCGATAGCAAATGCTGGTTCGGGGCGATGCGTCCCGCCGAGGGGAAAGTGCACAAGGCGTGTGCGGCGCTTTGCATTCGCGGTGGCCTGCCACCCGCCTTCTTCGCGCGAAACGCCCGCGGCGACGGCTCGCTGCTGATCATGACCGACCAACTGGTGGCCCACGGAGAGGACATCCTTCCCTATGTCGCCGACCCGGTAGAGCTGACAGGTCGGGTCCTGCGGGCTGGAAACATTCTCTATCTCGACGCACCAACCAACGCGCTGAAGCGGCTATAAAGGCGCTCAAGCGCCTGCTGGGGTTTCTACCGAACCGAAAGCGGCGTCGCTGGCCGGCGTTTCGGGCGCATCATCCGGCGACGTCGATGTCGCGCCGGCTGCCCGCGATTTCGATCCCCCGAAACGGAACGCGCCCATGCGCTTGAGCTGGGACTCGGCCTGTCGCAGGCCCTTGTCGAGCGCCGACATGGTCTTCGCATAGCCAGGGTCTGTCTCCCGCCGCCAGGCTTCTTCGGTTCGGGCAAGCACCCATGCCAGCCCGATGGCCCTGAGGCGAAGCGGCATCGGCCCTTTGGTGTCGAGGCCCGCCGAGATAAAGGCCCACTCAGCAGACTGGCGACGCGCCTTGAGGCGTTGGAGCCTCAAACTCGCGGCCCGGTCCATCGAGCGGTAAAGCGATAATAGCCCCTCCCGGTGAGGTTCCATGGCTTCGAACCGCAACATCACGACATCGAACAGGCGTTCCCGCGGATGGTCGTCAGGATCGATTCCCTCACTCGACATGGCGCTGTCGAAATACGCGTCCGCATGGAGCGCCAACCGATCCCGGTCGGCAACCCCATGGAAATCGGACAGGGGGAGTCCGGCCTCGTCGGCAATCGTCCTCAAACTCAGGCTGTTCCACGGTTGTGTCTGCGCAAGCCGCAGCGCCGCTTCAAGCCCCTTGTCCAGGATATCGGGCGCTGTCATGGCTCACTCTCCTCGTCCAGAACCGCTGACAGCGCCTCATCTCTGAGGATGGCAGCGTCAACGGCTTTCTTCATCAGAGATGGCAATCCTTGTTCGCCCATCAAGACATCAAGTGCCGCTTGGGTCACACCGTTCGGCGAGGTGACCGCTTTCCGAAGGATCGACGGCGCATCGTCACTCGTCTCCAGAAGCGCGGCAGATCCGGTGATCGTGGCTTCGGAAATCCGATCCGCGACAGAAGGGGCGAGGCCGGCGGCTTTCCCCGCATCTGCAAGGACCTCGGCCAGGAGGAAAAGATAGGCCGGTCCACACCCCGATAGCGCCGTCGCAATGGAAAGCTGGTCTTCGACCATAGGCCCCTCAACGGCACCCAGGGGTTCGAGCAAGGACCGCGCGAGCGCCACTTCGCTCTTGCTGACCTCAGCGGACACCGCCAGCAGAGAAACGCCGCGGCCGATGGCGCCCGGCGTATTCGGCATGGCGCGCACAACGCGGCTTGCGCCAAGTCGCTGGGAAAGCTGACGGAGCTTTACCCCCGCCATGATTGAAAGGACCAAGGTCTCGGGGCCTACCCATGGGCGGATATCGTGCAACACTCTTGGGAAGACTTGGGGTTTCACACAGATCGCCAAAATGCCCGCGGGCGCCGCCGTCGGGTTGAGGGCAATCACTCCCTCACTTGCCAGGGTTTCGAGCCTGCCAGAGGGCGAAGGCTCGACAACGATCAGGGAACGGTCAAGCGTACCCTGGATCCAACCCTCACAAAGCGCAGCGCCCATTCGACCCGCTCCGAACAGAACAAGCGGCGGGTTCGTCATGGGTCCAGCTCCCTCAGCGCACGACGGGCGTCACGCTTCCCCGTGCGTCTCAAACATGGCAGCGTCCATGGCCTCGCGGGGGGATTTTCCAGCCCACACAACGAAATTGAATGCGGGTACAAAGCGATCAATGGAGTCCACGGCCGCTGCCATGATGGACCGGACCTCTCCGCCCGACGGGCAATCCCGGTCAAGCATGGGCAAGGCGTGACGGAACAGGATCACGCTCTCTTCGGCCCAGTAATCGAAGTGGCCGAGCCATAGACGCTCGTTCATCATCATCACCAACTCGGCGATGGCGGCTTTCTTTCCAACCAGCGGCTTGACATCCAGCGTGACGGAAAAGTGTACGGCGGGCGGATCCTGGCGCATGGCGAACAAGCCGCCCATTTCACCCCAGCGGGATGGAACAATACACTGGACCGCTTCGTCCTCTTCGCGCTCGTGGGGCCAGCTATTTGTTTCAAGGAAATCCTCGATGAGATCGAGGGTATCCGCTGACGGATCAAAATTCTCGGACTGGCTCAGGCTCATTTTGTAGCCTCCAACTCAACGCGACCCCCCGGCCGCTATATACGCTAGACATGCCGGGATTCGCGCGCAAGTCGTGGGCGCTCCGACAACGGGGAAAGCGGATTTCTGTTGATCCCTGCTTACGACTTCGTTTCGAGGGCCGCCACCCGCTTTTCCAGTGCTTCGACCTGTTCCAATGCCGCGGTCGCGATAGCCTTCAAGGCCTCCACCTCATCGCGGCCTGCAAGGTCCATGTCGGCAATCGCTTCACGTAGCCGGCCATAGGCCACCGTCCGCACCTCGTCGCCGGCGGCACGGGCAGCGCCCATGGCGCCTGTCATCAGCCCGGCCAGATCATCAAGCAGTGGATTTGTGTTGGCCATGGGGCTACTCCTGCGCGCGAACTCGTTCGATGCTACTCCCAACACATGGGGTGGCCAGTGGGAAGGGTAAAGTCAAATGCTCAGCGACGCAGCCGCGCTCCTTACAGCCGCAGTCCAGTCGGCATCGGCGCTGCCGGCAACTGCCTTGTCATTTCCAGAAATCAGCCCAGCCCTTTTCACCATTGATGTCGGACCGGTCTATTTCCCAATCCGCTGGTACGCACTGGCTTATCTGGTCGGCCTTCTGCTGGCGTGGCGGTATGCCGTCGCCCTCGTGGAGCGCCCAGCGCTGTTCGGCGGCACCTCGCCAGCGACGAAGGACGATATCGACGACCTGCTGTTCTACGCAACGCTTGGGGTCATCCTAGGCGGGCGGCTTGGATATATCCTGTTCTACCAGATCCCGTTCGAACCCGAGCGGATCGCCCGCGATCCCATGATGCTACTTCGCGTCTGGGAGGGCGGGATGAGCTTCCATGGCGGTCTGATCGGCGTGGCGTTGGCCCTGTTCTGGGTGGCGCGCCAACGGGGTGTTGGCCTCATGTCCATTGGCGATATTGCAGGTGTCGTTACACCGATCGGCCTTTTCTTTGGGCGAATGGCCAACTTCATCAATGCCGAACTCTATGGCCGTCACACCGATTCCAGTTTCGGGATGGTGTTTCCCGAGGCCAATGTGGGCGCGGCCCCCGGGGCGTATGACTGGGCCAGCAAGGCATGGGTCTACTGCGCCGACAATCTGGGCCGGTTTGGCTGCACAGCACCTGAAATGCCGCGGCACCCAAGTCAGGTTTATGAAGCGGTGCTGGAGGGGCTCATTCCCTTTGTCATTCTGTCCATCATGGCGTTTCGCTTCCGCTTGCTCGAGCGGCCCGGGCTCAGCGCTGGCCTGTTCCTCCTGTTCTACGGCGTCGGCCGCTCCATCGCAGAAAATTTCCGGGAACCTGATGCCCATATCGGTTTTCTACCGCTGGGCATCACAATGGGGATGTTGCTTTCCCTGCCCATGTGGATTGGTGGCGCGTACCTCGTTTACAGGGGCCTGAAAGCAGGCCCGAATGCGGCAAACGCTTGAGTCTCGCCGCGAAGATCAACGCCTTGATCCAAACCGACGGGCCAATCCCCCTGTCGGTGTTCATGGCGCTTTGCCTCCACGATCCCGAGCACGGCTACTATGCCAAAGGCGCAGGCCTTGGCCGCGATTTCACCACCGCACCTGAAACCAGCCAGGTCTTTGGTGAACTCATCGGATTGTGGTGTGCCCATGAATGGAGCGCCATGGACGCGCCGACGCCCATCGTGATCACGGAAATCGGTCCCGGCCGCGGCACGCTGATGGCCGATTTCCTACGGGCCACGAAGGTGCAAACCGCCTTTCGCGCCGCTGCAGACCTTCATCTCATTGAAGCCAGCCCAGCGCTTCGCCAGCTCCAAGCTGACCGCCTCGACCATGCCTCTCCGGTTCACACCGATAGCCTGGACATCCTGCCGGCCGGTCCGGCAATCATAATTGCCAACGAGTTCCTCGACTGCCTACCCGCGCGCCAATTCATCAAGGCGGGGGAGACCTGGCGCGAACGTGTCGTCGGGCTCAATCGGGATGGTGGCCTGACCTTCGGCCTCGCTGCAGACCCAGCTCCCGATATTCCGGACCTCGGCCAGGACAGCGCCGAGTTCCAACCTGCTCTGGGTCATTTGGTCGATACCCTGGCGAGCCGCGAAACGCCGTTCCGCGCGCTGTTCATCGATTACGGTCCCACCGGGCATCCTCCCGCTGACACACTTCGGGCGTATCGGAGTGGAGAGCAGGTTCACCCCCTCAGCGATCCAGGCGGCTGTGATCTCACCGTGGACGTCGATTTCGCCCGGCTGAAACGGCTTGCCGTCGCCGCAAGGCTTGCGGTGCATGGGCCAAAGCCACAAGGCAGCTTCCTGATGGCGCTGGGCCTGCAAGACCGTCTGGATCAGCTGATCGCCCGCAATCCCGGAGAGGCAGAGGCGATCTTTTCTGCCGCGGGACGCCTGGCCGATCCGTCCGAAATGGGTACGCGGTTCCAGGCGATCTGCCTATCCAGCCAGGGTCTGCCCGATCCTGCCGGTTTCTGATACCGCTCGCCCATGCAGCCAATTCCCCATGCCACCAGCCTCCAGCTCTCCATCGCGGCCCACGGCGCGATTGCCCACGCTTTCTATGGGTGCCAGGGCGGTGTTTCCAGCGGCGATTATGAGAGCCTCAACGCCGGGCCGGGCTCCGACGATGCCACCGAGGCGGTTGAGGAGAACCGTCGCCGCATCGCCGCTGACATCGGCGCAGATGGCCCCCAAGCCCTGATCTCGCTCTACCAGTTCCACAGCGCGAAAGCCGTGACCTTGGCCAGCCCCCCAGCCAGCCGTCCCGAAGCCGATGCGATGGTTACCGCGGTCCCGGGACTGGCGCTCTGCATTCTCACGGCCGACTGCGTACCGATCCTCTTCGCTGACCCGTCGGCCGGAGTCATTGGTGCAGCCCATGCCGGCTGGCGCGGCGCCATCGACGGCGTGCTCGAGGGCTGTATCGCGGAGATGGAGCGGGCCGGCGCCCATGTGGGCGACATCGTCGCCGCGATCGGCCCGGCGATTCAACAGCCAAGCTATGAGGTTGGCCCTGAGTTTCGCCACCGATTCCTGTCCCAGGCTGCGGAGAATGACAGTTTTTTCCAGTCCGGCGAAGGCGACCGTTCCCATTTCGACCTCCCAGGCTATGTCGCGCGGCGGCTTCTGTGGTCTTGCGGGATAACCGCAATCGATACCCTTGCTGACGACACGTGCGCGCTGGAAACAATGTATTTTTCGAACAGACGCCGCAACAAACAGGGCAAAGCGGACTATGGCCGAAATGCATCGGTGATCATGATAAGGCCGTAGGCGGACCAAATCAGGCCGAGAGAATCATTGCGTGGCCGTAACCCGCCGGGCAAAAGCGACGGGGTCAGACCCAGCCTCCAGACGTCACGGGACCCGCCTTGTCATGAAGCTCATTTCCTGCAACGCCAACCTGCCCCTTGCCGAAGCCATCGCAGACTATCTCGACGTGCCCCTCACCGAGCGCCGCATCGAACGGTTTGCCGACAATGAGATCTTCGTTCGCATCGCCGAGAACGTTCGGGGCGAAGATGTTTATGTCATCCAGTCGACGTCATACCCGGCCAACGACAACCTGATGGAATTGCTGATCTGCTGCGATGCGCTGTCGCGGGCGTCTTCCCAGAGGATCACAGCCGTGCTGCCCTATTTCGGCTATGCGCGGCAGGATCGCAAAACCGATGGCCGCACACCAATCTCGGCAAAGCTGGTTGCCAACCTGATCTCGACCGCCGGCGCTGACCGCGTCCTGACCATGGACCTGCATGCCGGGCAAATTCAGGGATTCTTCGATGTCCCCACCGACAACCTGGTCGCAGCGCCTGTGATGGAGGCTGATATCCGCGAGCAGAATGGTCTGGATACACTGATGATTGTCTCACCCGACGTGGGCGGGGTGGTCCGGGCCCGCGCACTGGCTGACCGGCTCGGGGTCGACCTCGCCATTGTCGACAAGCGCCGGCCCAAGGCAGGGGAAAGCGAAGTGATGAACATCATCGGCGATGTCGATGGACGGAACCTGATCATGGTCGATGATATCTGCGATAGCGGCGGGACGCTGGCCAACGCGGCTGCAGCCCTCAAGGCCAAGGGGGCGACGACGGTTTCGGCCTATGTCACCCATGGCGTGTTTTCCCGGCAAGCGATCCAACGGATCGAAAAGAGCGAACTCGACAAGATTGTGGCCTGCGATACGATCAAGCACGCTGACGAGGACGTCAAATCACCCAAACTCCGCGTTCTGTCGGTCGCACCGCTGCTCGGCGAAGCGATACGCCGTATTGCGAACAAGGAGAGCGTCTCGAAACTCTTCGACTAAGGCCGTTCCGTCGTCGCGGGAAAGACGAGAGAGCAGGACACATGCGGTCGATTGGGACGGAAGCAGAAATGATCTAGGCGGCCAACCGCTGCAGCCGAGGCCGTATACGCAGGAAGGCGCGATAGGCCCTTTCCGCGATCCAGAGCATGGGTGGCAGGCGTAGCAGGTGCCCTAGCGGGGCCAGTAGTGGCACCTGCCGGTAAACGGCCGCGAAGGCAGCCGCCCCGGATACGATATCCTTGCCCCGCTCCTGGGCATGAAACCGTGCCAGCAAGTCGGCCCGGTCAATCGGGCAGGCTTCAACGGCGTTGTCCGGAGCGACGTCGATGAATTCCAGCCTGCCCCGGGCATCCAGTCTCCGGAGGAAACCGATCTCCCGCCGACACAAAGGGCAGGCGCCATCAAACCAAATTGTCACATCTGTCATGGGATGGAGGTGGGGCACGGACTGGTCTGCGAAAAGGGACGCAAGCGCGCACCCCGCTTGCGTACGCGTGGTGTCCGCTGTAGGAGCAGCGCTTTGGAAGTGGCGGCGTGAGGCCGCGCATGTCAGGCTGTTACTCCTTGTTATTGAGGAGCGGACTTCAGGGCGAAGGAAAAACGATGTCAGCGAAAATTGAATTCAACGTGGATGTGCGCGAGCGGGTCGGCAAAGGCGGCGCCCGGGAAGCGCGACGCGATGGCTTTGTGCCGGGCGTGCTTTATGGCGGCGATGAAGCGCCAGTCCCGATCAAACTGCGTTTGAACGAGGTGATCAAGGCCATCAATACCGGGCAATTCCTGTCCTCGACCGCGACGCTGATCCACAAGGGCGACAAGCAGATGGTGATCCCCCAGGATATCCAGATGCATCCCGTAACGGACCAACCTGTCCATGTTGACCTTTATCGCGTGAGCGCAAAACAGCTCATCAAGGTGGAAGTCAACGTCCACTTCGCAAATGAAGAAAAATCCCCAGGTCTCAAGAAGGGTGGCGCGCTGAACGTCGTTCGGCACACGGTCGAACTTGAGGTCCCTGCGGGCGCGATCCCCGAGTTCATCGAGGCCGACCTTGGATCGTTGGAAATTGGCGACAACGTCAAGATTTCCGATGTCAAGTTGCCGTCCAATGCGACCCCAACCATAACGGATCGCGATTTCACAATTGCGACGATCGTCGGTCGCGGCGGCGCTGCCGAGACCGAGGGCGACGACGCCGAGGCGGAACAACCAGACACAGCAGAGCCTGAGGAATAGGCTGGCGACGACCCCAGGCGGTAGCCTCTCAGTTTCGTGCGGGCTTTGGCCGGCTGACGTCGAAAGCCTGCCCAGACCATCAAGCGACGGAGAGAACGCCCGTGCTTATTCTTGCAGGTCAAGGCAATCCCGGCGCGAAATACGCGGGAAACCGGCACAATTTCGGGTTCATGGTGATCGACCAGATTGCCGAAAGTCATGGGTTTGGCCCCTGGCGGAAACAGTTTTCGGCCCAGACCAGCGCGGGTGCCGTCGATACGCCTTCGGGCAGCCAGCGCTTACTGTTGGTCAAGCCGGAAACGTTCTACAACGAGACCGGTCGGTCCGTTGGCGAAGCTGTCCGGTTCTTCAAACTTGAAGCCGATGCCGTGACGGTCTTCCACGACGAAATCGATCTCGCGCCCGGACGGGTTCGAGTGAAACGTGGCGGAGGGCATTCAGGCAATAACGGTGTCCGCTCGCTGATCGCCCACCTCGGACCCGACGTCCGCCGGATCAGGTTAGGGATCGGCCATCCCGGGGCCAAGGACCAGGTGATGCCCTATGTTCTATCTGACTTCACAAAGGCCGACGAGGATTGGACCAGCGCCCTGATCGGAGCCTGCGCGCGTGCGCTGCCTTTCCTGCTCGATGGCGAGGACGAACGCTACCAGACGGAAGTCATGCGGCTTGCGCCGGCGCCGAAGTCCGACCCTCGTCAAGGGCCGGACCAGGCCTAATCGTCGCCAGTTGGGCCTGTTTCGGAATCATTGACGATGGGACCGGCTTCGAGGGTGGCGAGATAGTCGTCGGTGAACAAGCTTCGATGCGCAAATCCGGCGGGACACACCGCATAGCGGACCGAATTGGCAACCGCGGGCAACGCTCCAGGCGAGGAGACCTTAGATTGCTGAGCCCGCCAGAGGAACGCCGCGAGGAAAAACAGCGCTATCAGGCCAAGGATCCACCATATCGGGTTCCGGGTCGGGCTTTCTTCAGGCTCTTCATAGGCGTAGCTGATGGGGGCTGCGGGCGCCGCCGCTGGCACGACACTTGTCGCCGGTTCTGGCTCGCGCGTTGGCCGGGAAACGGCATCGCCGGTACCGATTGCACCCGGTGCGCCATCTCCGAACGTTGTTGACACAGCGGTTGGGGGCGCCGTGATGACTGGCGGGAGTGGAGGTGGAGGTGCTGGTTGGGGCGTTGGCGCGGGCGGTGGACTTGGCGGTGTAGCCGGCACACGAACGCCGGTGGTTTGTGCCGTCGAAGCGGCCGCCAGCGCAGCGGCGCCGCTCGTGATGGCGGGTTTGACCGAAGGCCCGGTAAACGACGGCTGCAAGGACGCCGCAGGGGACTGCACGGGATCCGGCATTTTCTTCACGCCAACCGGATCACCCTTGATGGCCAGTGGATCATTGGGATGGCGCTCGCGCCAGACATCCTGGGCCCCCCGGTCCTTGGAGGGGATCAACAACCATTCGCGCAGGTGAACGCGGCCATCTCGGCGACCCAACTCCTCGATGAAGAGGTAGAAGTCCTCGGGCGTGGTCCGGGACGTCATGCCCTTGATCATGAAACGGTCATCAAGGTGGAAGGGGTCGTCCGGAACGGTGTCGTCCAACCCCACCTGCAACAAGACGTCCTTTCGCGCCCGGGCGGTATGCGCCATGGCGTGCACCCAGTCACTCTCGGCATTATCAGTGTCGCAGGCGGATTTCGACCAGAGAACCACCACCGACTGGCTATCGTTTATGTCGCGCGTATCCCGTGGCGCAGGTGTTGTATGGCTCCGCTTCCGATCGTACCGGACCTTGAACTTCAATTGCCGTAGCCTGCGAACAACGAGCTCCGCCATGTCCCGGTCGTCTTTGGCAGAGACAAGGAAAACGTCATACTTCATGGCAATCGTCCCAACGCATCAGCTCTCCACAATAGGCCCGTTCAGTCCCTTTGCTACCGAATTCAGCGTCAGGTTGACCAAATAGGCTGTTTTTCGGCGCTTGGAGCACGTAAGGATCGACGATCGAGCTGGTCGATTGATCGACCGGTTGCACAGTCTCAACCCCAACGGAGTAAGCCGCCATGGGCTTCAAATGCGGAATTGTCGGCCTGCCGAATGTGGGCAAGTCGACCCTGTTCAACGCCCTCACCCAGACCGCGGCCGCCCAGGCCGCAAACTATCCTTTCTGCACGATCGAACCCAACGTCGGCGAAGTGGCGGTGCCCGAAACCCGCCTCAAGGCGCTAGCGGAAATCGCAGGTTCGAAGGAGATCATTCCCGCCCGCATGAATTTCGTGGATATCGCAGGGCTCGTCGCCGGCGCCTCGAAGGGTGAAGGGTTGGGAAACCAGTTCCTGGCCAACATCCGAGAGACCGATGCCATCGCCTATGTCCTGCGGTGTTTCGAAGATGACGATATCACCCATGTGGCTGGCAAGGTCGATCCGCTCGCAGACTTGGAGACCGTCGAAACCGAGCTCATGCTCTCGGACCTTGAGAGCCTGGAAAAACGCAAGGCCGGTGTGCAGAAGAAGGCACACTCTGGAGACAAGGAAGCGAAAGCCCAACTTGCGCTGATCGACAAGGCGCTCGCGGAATTAGGTGAGGGACGCCCTGCGCGTTACGCAGAGGTCAGCGCCGATGAGCGCAGGGCGTGGCAGATGCTGCAGCTCCTGACGGCCAAGCCCGTCCTCTACATCGCCAATGTCGATGAGGGTTCAGCCGCAGACGGCAATGATTACTCAGCGAGGATCGTGGCCCATGCCGAGACCGAAGACGCGCCCTGTGTCGTGATCTCGGCCCAGATCGAAAGCGAAATGGCCCTTCTGGACGACGAGGAACGCTCGGAATATCTCGAAAGCATCGGCTTGGAGGAGCCTGGCCTGAACCGGCTTATCCATGCGGGTTACGCACTTTTGGGCCTCCAGACCTACTTTACCGCCGGCCCGAAAGAGACCCGCGCCTGGACCATTCCCGTCGGTGCCACCGCCCCCCAGGCGGCAGGCGTGATCCATGGCGACTTCGAGAAGGGCTTCATCCGCGCTGAGACGATTGCGTTCGATGACTATGTCGCCTGTGGGGGCGAAACCCCGGCCAAGGAAGCGGGAAAGATGCGTGCAGAGGGCAAGGATTACGTCGTCAAGGACGGAGACGTCCTGCACTTCCGCTTCAACGTCTAAACAACCGCACGCGGTGGTAGACTATTCCGCCATGGGTCCTTCAGGTTTTGACTGACCCGAACCAGTCGCCTTCAGCTGGTAGATCAGATCGAGCGCTTCGCGCGGCGTTAGCGTGTCGGGGTCGATCGTGTCGAGCAATCTTTCTGCAGGGCTCGGTTGGGGGGCCGGCAATGTGAAGGGTTCGGGTTGCGGCGCGGTGGGCGGCGGTGCGGCTGCGAACAGGGGAAGCGCTGTCGGGCCTCCGCCATCGGCCTCAAGCGTTGCGAGTATTTCGGCAGCGCGCGCCACGGCGCGCTTGGGCAAGCCAGCCAGTTTTGCAACCTGGACGCCGTATGACTTGTCCGCCGGGCCCGCCTGGACCTCATGCAGAAAGATCAGCTCGCCCTTCCACTCCCTTGCCCGCAGAGACGCGTTCTCGGCATGCTTCAGGCGAGCAACCAGGTCGGTCAGCTCATGGTAGTGGGTTGCAAAAAGCGCCCTGCAGCCATTCACGTCGTGGAGATGCTCGACCGCTGCCCAGGCGATTGCAAGCCCGTCGAATGTCGATGTCCCCCGACCCACCTCGTCGAGGATGACCATACTGTGCTCTGTGGCCTGGGAAAGTATCGTGGCGGTTTCCACCATCTCGACCATGAAGGTGGAGCGGCCGCGGGCCAGATCATCGGACGCCCCGACCCTCGAAAAGACCCGGTCGGCGAGCCCGAATTCAAAGGCGCGCGCCGGAACAAAACTCCCAGCCTGGGCCAGGATCACGGCAAGTGCGGCCTGGCGGAGGAATGTCGATTTACCGGCCATGTTGGGCCCGGTGATCAGGGTGAGCCGGGGTGCCGTGAGACCGGTGGCATCGAGCGCCAGGTCGTTTGACGTAAAGCCCTGTCCATCCTTTCGAAGCGCCGCTTCCACCACGGGATGGCGCAGCCCTTCGGCCCGGATAACTGGAGCATCGGCGATGTAAGGGCGAACCGCTCCCACCGCTTCGGCCCACTCAGCGAGACTCGATGCAACGTCCAGCTCCGCTATCGCACCCGCAGCAGCGCCGAGTGCCACATTCGCTCCCTCTATCCGACTGACGAAATCATCGAAGAGCCCTCGCTCGCGCGCTTTCGCCTCATCCTCTGCCCGAGAGATGCGGCCAGCCAACTCCTGCAGGGCCTCGGTCGTGAAGCGCACATTCTTGGCCAGGGTCTGGCGGTGGATGAAGCGCTGATTGAGTGGCGCGGTCATCAACGGGTCGGCTACCCGGGCGGCGACGTCGATGAAATAGCCCAGAACATTGTTGTATTTGATCTTGAGCCCAGTGATGCCCGTCTCATCGGCATAGTCCCGCTCCAGCCCGGCGATGATCCTGCGCGCACCATCGCGGAGCCCACGGGTTTCATCCAGACCAGCATCCCAGCCCGGCGCGATGAAACCGCCATCCCTTGCCAGCAGTGGAGGATCGTCCGCAATCGCCTTGGAAAGGTCTTCCGCCATGCTCGCGAGGGAGGGATGGTTTGCAAGGGTGAGATGACCCATGGCCGCCTTCAGGGTTTCCGGCGCGCCATCCATTGGTTCGGCCATGACGGCGACGGCCCCATCGGCCGCAAACAGGGCTGTCGCAATTGCGGCGAGGTCGCGCGGCCCGCCGCGCCCCAACCGAAGCCGTGTCCGGGCGCGTTCCAGGTCAGGCGTGGCCTTGAGCCGATCCCGCACCTCACCGCGGAGAACGGACCGGTCAGCAAACCACGCCACCGCGTCAAGGCGCGCCTCGATCTCGACACGGTCCCGCGAGGGTTGGGCCAGCCGGTTTGCCAGCAGCCGGGCCCCCGGCGCTGTCAGGGTCCGATCCACGGTCGCCAGCAAGGAACCGCCCCGCTCTCCGGCGAGTGACCTGTCGATCTCGAGGCTTGCCCGTGTCGCAGGGTCGATCGCCAGCGCGTTTCCCTTGCCCGAACGACGGGGTGGATCGAGCCGGATATCGCCGCCAGCCTGGGTGAGGCTCACATAGTCGAGCAGCAGGGCGATGGCCGAAAGCTCCGCCCGGCTCATTGCTCCGAGTGCATCAAGCGCGCTGATGCCCAACATGTCCTTCAAAAGGTTCTCGCCCCTGGCGGGATGGGCTGAACGGTCGGGCCGTTCGGTCAGGGGGGCACCGACAACATTACGGAGGGGTTTGATCGTATCGCCGTCGCAATCGGTCTGGGTCGCCAACCACTCCCGAACCGGCAGGGCGGTTAGATGCTCACCCAACGTATCGCGACTGCACGCAATCAGGTCGAACTGCCCGGTGGACACATCAGCCGCAGCAATTGCCGCCTCGGCCCCACCCTTTCCGAACGCCACGGCGGAGAGGGCCTGACCCTGACGGGCCGGCAGAAGCGTGTCTTCGGTCAACGTGCCGGGTGTGACGATCCGAACGATGTCGCGGGCCACCACCGCTTTGGACCCGCGCTTCTTCGCGTCTGCGGGGCTTTCCATCTGCTCGCAGACAGCAACTGTTCGCCCCGACTTGATCAGCCGCGCCAGGTAGTTTTCGGCGGCATGGTAGGGCACTCCGGCCATGGGGATGGGCTTGCCATCATGCTCGCCGCGCGCCGTGAGGGTAATATC
Source organism: Pseudomonadota bacterium (assembly GCA_038522375.1). GTDB lineage: Bacteria > Pseudomonadota > Alphaproteobacteria > Caulobacterales > Hyphomonadaceae > UBA5336. The sequence continues at coordinate 8,440 of JBCBKE010000033.1, read as the reverse complement.
GAGGACGGCCGCGGCATCGACAGCATCGTCGAAGAACAGTTCGTAGAAATCGCCCATCCGAAAGAAAAGCAGCGCTTCGGGATGCCGCGCCTTGATGTCCAGATACTGGACCATGAAAGGCGTGGGTCCCTTGTTTGCGGCGATGGTCTTTCCGCGGGCTACGGCGCGAAATGCTTCGGTAAAGTCCTTTGCCATCTGCATCGGATGGGCGGTTTGGCCAGAAAGCGCAAGGGCGTGACGGCGCGGCGCCTCCCCACTTCTCACAAGAACCCTGTTCTCCAATGGGTTGTAGCGTTCCTCGCGGGTGAATATGGTCGCGAATTGATTTTTGAGATCACCCCAGCCGGAAGTCGCTAGCAATGCCCAACAAACGCCCCAGCTTCACTGACCAGGAAGCGCTCGACTTCCACTCCGCCAGTCCCGCCGGAAAGCTGTCAGTCACGCCCACCAAACCCATGGCAACACAGCGAGACCTGTCGCTGGCCTACAGCCCGGGTGTCGCAGTACCCGTGCTGGCCATCGCGGAAAACGCCGATGCAGCCTACGACTACACAGCCAAGGGCAACATGGTGGCGGTTATTTCAAACGGGACAGCGATTCTCGGGCTCGGTGACCTGGGCGCCATGGCGTCCAAGCCCGTGATGGAAGGCAAATCTGTGCTTTTCAAGCGCTTTGCCGATGTGGATTCGATCGACATCGAGGTCGACACCAAGGACGCTGACGATTTCATTCGCACAGTCAGGAATATCGGCGCGACGTTCGGCGGAATCAATCTTGAAGACATTGGCGCACCCGATTGTTTCGTGATCGAGAGCCGTCTCCGGGAAGAGCTCGACATTCCCGTTTTCCACGATGACCAGCACGGCACGGCGATTATCGCTGCAGCGGGGATCATAAACGCCTGCGCGATCACCGGTCGCAAGATGGAAGACCTGACGGTTGCGATCTCCGGTGCGGGGGCAGCCGGCCTCTCCTGCGCTGGCCTCATCGCCCATCTTGGCGTCAAACGCGACAATATCCTGATGTGCGACAGCCGCGGCGTGATCTATGAAGGCCGCACCGAAAAGATGGACCAGTTCAAGTCCGCGTTCGCCGTGAAAACCAGCAAACGCACGCTGACCGACGCCATGGACGGCGCCGACTGCTTCCTTGGCCTGTCCGTCAAGGGCGCTGTCACCCGGGAAATGGTGGCGTCGATGGCGGACAAACCGATCATCTTCGCCATGGCCAACCCGGATCCGGAGATTACGCCCGAAGAGATCCAGCAGGTCCGTGATGACGCCATCATAGCCACGGGCCGGTCAGATTATCCGAACCAGGTGAACAACGTGCTCGGCTTTCCCTATATTTTTCGCGGCGCACTTGATGTTCGCGCCAGGGGTATCAATGAGGAAATGAAGGTTGCCGCGGCAAAGGCGCTTGCAGAACTCGCCCGCGAGGATGTTCCAGACGAGGTGGCAGCAGCCTATCATGGCCAGCGTCCGCAGTTCGGGCCGGACTACATCATCCCAACGCCGTTTGACCCCCGCCTTATCTCCTTCATCCCTCCCTTCGTGGCCCAGGCCGCCATGGACACCGGCGAGGCGCGGACCCCCATCAAGGACATGGACGCTTACCGGGACTCGCTGGCTCGGCGGCAGGATCCGACGGCCTCGTTCATGCAGGCCCTTCAAGGCGCAGTGCGCCGCGACAAGAAGCGGATCGTGTTTGCCGAAGGTGAAGAACCAGCCGTCGTACGCGCAGCATGGTCATTCAAGAATCAGGGCCTGGGCGTTCCGGTGCTTATCGGACGGGAAGAGCGCGTCCAGGCAACAATGAAGCAGATGGGTGTGCCGGAAGACGCGATCGAGATCGTAAATGCACGCCTGTCGGACCGCAATCCCGACTACACTGACTATCTGTATGCGCGTCTGCAGCGGAGCGGGTACCTGAAGCGCGACGCCCAGCGACTTGTCAATCAGGACCGGAATATCTTCGGCTGCTGCATGCTTGCGACTGGCGACGCCGACGGCATGGTGACGGGTACGACCCGGAACTACAATGTCGCATTGAGTGACGCCGAACTGGTGCTGGACGCCATTCCAGGCCGGCCAGTGATCGGCATGTCCATGGTGATTGGACGCGGACATACAGTCTTCATCGCCGACACCAGTGTCGTCGAGCTTCCCGATGCCGAGGAGATTGCAGCCATCGCGATTGAAGCAGCCCAGGGGGTGCGCTCCCTCGGCTTCACCCCACGCGTGGCTTTCCTTTCCTACTCGACTTTCGGCAATCCCATGGGTGAGCGGATCGAAAAGGTGCGCGAGGCCGTTGCGATCCTTGATGAACGCGACGATATCGACTTCGAGTATGAGGGTGACATCGCTGCAGATTTTGCCCTCAGCGCCACGCACCGGATGGCTTACCCCTTCTCAAGGCTCACAGGGCCGGCGAACGTCCTGATCATGCCTGCGATTCACTCCGCAGCCATATCCACAAAGCTGTTGAATGCCATGGGTGGCGCGACCGTCATCGGACCAATGCTGCTGGGCTTCGAGAAGCCAGTGCAGATTGCGCCGCTTGGGGCCACGGTGAACGACATCGTCACGCTCGCAACGATCGCGGCCTACAATGTCGACGCGATGCCGCCTGCCGAGTAGACGGCGCCCTGACAGGGTACGCTAATCAGCCTGTTTCGCGTAAGCGTCGCGGACCATGGCAGCGATCTCGCGACACGCAGCGTCTGCCGCCGGTGATGCGCCCGTGAAGGCTGTGAAGCCATGGGTCAGCCGGTCATAGCAGCGAAAGATGACATCCACGCCCGATGCCTCAAGCCGACTGGCGTAGGCTTCTCCCTCGTCGACAAGCGGGTCGAACCCAGCCGTCGCGATAATGGCGTTGGGCAAGCCTTCCAGGTCCATCTCTTGGCCCGGCGAAATCCGAAGATCGGTGAGGTCCTGCCCTTCCGGAAGATAGTGGCTCATGAACCATCTCATGGTTTCGGTATCGAGCGGGTAAGTCTCTCCATAGGTCGTGTGAGACGCTGTCTGCTGGGAGATATCGATCGCTGGATAGATCAACAATTGAAGGGCTGGCAGCGGCAGGCCGTTCCGCCTGGCATCCTGGGCAATGATCGCTGCGAAGTTGCCGCCCATACTGTCTCCGCCCACGGCCGCTTCTCCTGCCGGCGCGCCGAGGCTGGCGGCATGTTTCAGGGTCCATTCGTAAGCGGTCTGACAGTCATCCAGTCCGGCTGGCCACTTGTGCTCAGGCGCAAGCCGGTAATCCACGGAAACCACGGGACAGCGGGTGATGCTCGCAATCATCGTGGCGAAGGCATGGCAGGTCTCCAGATCACCGATCACCCCGCCACCGAAATGGAAGTAGACCATGACCGGTGCCGCAAAATCCTGGTCAACAGGCCGGTAGATGCGCACCGGGATCTTCCGGGTCTTGTGGGGGATCGTGGTGTCTTCCCAGCCCACGCCCGGTTCGGGCGCAGCTGCTAGCATCGCAAGGCCAGCCGATGAGGCCACACGGCCAGCTTGCGGGGAGCCGGAGGACATGGACGGCTGCCGACGGGCACCATGGGTCAGAAGCTGCATGTGTGGATCAAGCACGCGTCCCCCGATTTTGACGAGTTGGCCACCGGAAAGGCGCACCAGCCAGCGAGGCGGCAGTTTGAGTAGCGTCTTGACGAGGGTTGCCTGCAAGCTCATGGCGCGTGGCCTCCATCGACGGGTCTTTCTGACAAGGTGGGATTACTCGCCGGGCTTGTCGACGGCGATACCGCCAAGGCCCGATAGCAACGTGTTCGCTGCAAATTCGGCCGCGACATGGGGGTCGACAGGACGGCGGGTGAGCATGTGATCGCCCATTTCGCGGGCGATACCGACGGCAGCCGCCGTGAGGTACTCGGTATCGATGCTCGAAACCGTTTCATCGCCGAGAATGCGGTCAAGGTCGGTACGAATTTCTGCAAAGACGGCCTTCAATTCTGGCGTATCTACCCTGACACCGATCAGCGCCATGTGTGGCGTTCCGTCTGCTATGGACGCTGCATTCTCTTCGGCCAGGAAGTTGAAGTAGGCACGGTATGCTGCCCGGATATAGGTTTCAAAGTCGGTGGCCTGGGAACGGATGTCCTCAAGACGCTCCGAGAAGCGCAGGGCCGAGTCGCCCGACAGGGCTTCAAAGACCTCCTCCTTGGACCTGAAATAATTGTAGAATGTCCCAGCGGCGAGTTCTGTTTCGCGGATGATATCGCGTACGGTGGTCACCTCGTAGCCGAGACGGGCGAACACATGCCTTGCGGCGTCCAGGATAGCCATCCTGTTCGCTGCCTTGGCGCGGGCCCGCTTTCCTGACGTTTCTGCGGCGGGATCTGTTGTGGTCTCGGTCATTCTTATTGTCTTGCGGGCAATCGTGACGGATGGTCAACTTTTCGCTGCTGTCTCTCGCAACCTCTGCGCCAGATTGGCCTCGTCTCCAAGGGTAAACACTGGCCGGCGCTCAAGGGGCCGCACTGCCGTTTTCAGGGTCCTTCGCGGCGGCGGTCAGATAATCGGGCCAGAACGCGGGGAAGGACAAGGGGTCATAGGCCGTGAAACCAAACGATCCCTTTCGGCCCCAGCGTCCCGACAGCACCTCGAAATGCAGGTGATCACCCGATGCATTGCCCGTGCGTCCCATGGTGCCAACGACCTGGCCAAAACCAAGACGCGTCCCGGGTCTGATATCATCGGCAAACTCGCTGAGATGGGCATATCGGGTGTAGGTGGAATGACCGTGATCGAGCACCACATAGTAGCCGAAGCCGTTGGCCCAGCGAGCCTCCCGGACGATCCCTGGCGCGGCAGCATAAACAGGGCCGGCGGGCCGTGCAACCAGGTCGATACCCTTGTGCATCCGTCCGCCTCTAAACCCAAATCCGGAGCTCAGACAGACATCGTTGGCCGGCGCCGTCGACATTACAACCTTGCCCTTCACCTGAATCAGTGGGGAAAAGTCCCTGACGAACAGGTCGGCATCGGCTGGCGGCGCATTTGAAAGCTGGACACGACATAGCCGCAGATAGGCATTCGGTTGAAACGGCCCCTGTGCTTCCCGGCTTGTCGACCCTGCCGGGACTGTTGCCTGTGGGCCGATAACAGTGTTCCAGTCCGGCGGTGGTGGCGGCGCGGTGGCGCACGCCGTAACGGTGAAGAACATTCCCGTGATGCAAGCACCCCGAACGCGCATGGAAAACGGGTCCGCCCGCCGACTTTTTCGGGCACCAGCGTGATCGAATAAGGTCATCATGGCTCGCGGCTCATCAGTCGTCTGCGCCCCCCTCAAACCCGATATAGGCCGGAATGCTTGCCAGACCTTTTCCGGTTGCGAGATGAAGGCCGTGTTGTCTGGGGTTAAGCGCGCTCGATCGCTAGACCGGGGACCTACTGCGGGATCGCATCGGTAAGCTGGGCGTTGATGGTGAAGGCGTTTCGGAATGGCGCTGGTGTATAGGCCGGAAAGTCGAGGGGATTGCTAGCCGTCAGGCCATAGGCCTTCATCGGGCCCCACTCTCCGGTCAGCACCTCGAAGTGGAGATGCACGCCCGTCGAGTTTCCACTCTTGCCCATGGTGCCGAGGGGTTGGCCAAAGCCGAGGCCCGTCCCAGGCTCGATCCCCTTCTCGATACGTTCAAGGTGCGCATACCGGGTGTAAACGCCGTGGCCGTGGTCGAGCACCACATAGCGGCCGTAGCCGCGGCCCCAGCCGGCTTCTCGGACAATACCAGGCGCGGCAGCGAAGATTGGGTCATGGCGCCGCGAGATCAGGTCAATACCCTTATGGATTCGCCCGAACCGCGGACCAAACCCGGAACTGAGACAGGCATGGTTGACCGGCGCCGCCGCGATCAGGACCTTTCCGTTCACGATCACCAGTGGTTTGTACGTCTTTACGAACAGCGCCGCATCGGCGCGCGGCGCGTTGGACAATCGCGGCCAGCATAACCGCAGGTGAGCGTTCGGTCTGAACGGTCCCATCGCCTCTCCGAGGACCGCATCGGTGCCCTTCCCGGCGCTTCTTCCATGAAATGCGACAGGGCGGATCGCAAGTGTCTGCTTCTTCCTTGGAAGGTCAGCGCGCTCGATGCCGTGAACTGTGAATACGGCCTGCGGCGATGGCGTCTGGGCGATCGCAGAGGCCGCGCCAATCCCGACCATGGCGAATATTGCAACCCAGCGGATGGCTGCGATCAAGCGATTCCCGTGCCCGTCTGTTTCTTCCCGCCCTGATTGCGACGTCTGCATGTATCTCGCCCACTTTCGTTTGCTTGGACGGGGCAAAGCAGGAAATGGGCCGAATTGTGGAAACGCTCCGGTAACCTTTCGAAGCGCCTGACCAATCAGCGCTGGGCGGCTCGGATAAACGCGCGGTTGTGGTTAGGCTATCACCGAAGCTCCGGCACGTTTTTCGCCGCGTTTGATCTCCTGCATGAGATCGGCAACGTAGCGGTTGAAGTCCACCTGCATCGTGTGCCGCGCCGCTTGGTAGAAATGACCCGCATGGGCGGCCTCATCTGCCTTGATGGTCTGTTCCATCTGCGCGTTCGGCGGAAGCTGGTAGGTACCCCCGATGGCCCGGGACACGAGTTTGGACTGCTGTTCTGCGAAATTCACCAACGTCGGCAGCGGTTGGGCGAGCCCAAGGAAAAACAGGGTGTTGAAACCCGGTTTCACCATCCGTTTGAAAAGGGGGAAGCTGTTATCCTGGGGCGTCAGGTCAGGCGCGGTGAAGAACGGAAAGCTGACATTGTATCCGGTCGCCCAGACGATGGCGTCAAAGGCTTCTCGCGTGCCGTCCCTGAACACGACGCCGTCACCGTCCAGTCGCTCCATCGCGCCCTTGGGGACAATATCTCCGCAGCCGACGCGGGTCAGGAACTCACCCGACACCGAGGGGTGCGCGTCCAGTGGCTCATGGTCAGGCTTTGGCAGACCGTAGTCTTCCATGTTGCCTATCGTTTTCTTGATGGCCCGGCGGGCCAAGGCACGGCCGACGCCGGTTGGCATCCACCCCGGCAGGACGGCCTTGTCCGCCGGTTGCCCGTTCATGTACTTCGGCAACACCCAGACCCCGCGCCGCATGGACACATGGAGCCGGCTGGCAAGCGGCCTCTGGCCAAGCTCAGACGCAATGTCCATGGCGGAATTACCAGCCCCGACGATGAGCACCCGCTTGCCCCGGAAATCATAGGGTTCGAAGGGGTCACGATAGTGATGGCTGTGAACCTGGTAACCCGTGAACGCTCCGGGATACTCAGGCCAGCGCGGGTCCCAATGGTGCCCGTTGGCGATGATCAGGTGGGAGTAGTTGCGGGTCTCGCCGGTCGACAGGCGAACAGACCAGCGGTCACCATCAATCGGCTCGGCATGCTCAACCGCCGTGTTGAAGGTGATGGTTTCCCGCAAACCGAAATGATCGACATAGTCGTTGAAATACTGGAACAATTGGCGGTGATGAGGAAAGTCAGGCCAGTTATCGGGGACGGGAAAGTCCTCAAAGGCCAGACGCCACTTCGACGTGTCGATGTGGAGGCTTTCATAGCAGGATGAGTGGCCGTTGGGATTCTTGTAGTACCAGTTGCCGCCAATATTGTCCGACATCTCGAAACAATCATAGGCGATGGCGTGGTCCTTCAGGCGCTTGGCCATGGCAAAGCCTGAGCACCCCGCTCCGATGATGCAGACCCTTGTTTCGGTTTCGCCGTCAAAGCCCATTTCGGCCCTCCCAGGAACGTCGCTGCGCATTGCGCAGTTTGACCGGAATGGTATCGACGCAAGGCGATACGTCAAACTTTCCCGAAAGATACGCCCCATGCGCGACAAAAACCCTGAACCCATGTCGGTCATGGCCGAGCATGCCCATCTGATCATGGACGCGGTACCGTGGGCGAAAGCCCTGGGGTTTCAGGTGACCAAGGTTGAGAAAGGGCGGGCTTTTGCACTCGCGCCCTGGCGAGACGACCTGGTGGGCGACCCCGATACCGGGATCGTCGCCGGGGGCGTTATCACAGCCCTTCTGGACAACCTTTGCGGCGTCGCGACCTCAGCAGCGCTGGACGAGTTCAAAACGCTGGCGACCCTTGACCTCCGGATCGACTATATGCGCCCCGCCGAGCCACGGGTGGACATCCGTGGGGAGGCTGAGTGCTACCACGTCACACGTTCGGTCGCGTTCGTCCGGGCCTGGGCCTATCATGAGAGCCGTGAAAAAGTGATCGCAACTGCGGCAGGGGCATTTGCATTGAACGATCCGAAACGATGGAAGATCGGCGGTACAGCGGCAGCGGCAAAGGCGGCGATGGAGACAAAGACATGAGCCGCGCAGCAGACCTCGAGGCCTTCCTGGAGCGCACGCCCTTTGCACGGACGCTCGGCGTGATCTGTGATATCCGCGGCGACGAAATGACGGC
>JBCBKE010000032.1:0-32545 GCA_038522375.1 Pseudomonadota bacterium | reverse complement strand
GACCTGGCAACCCTGTCTGCCGATGTTTCGACCCGTATTGAGGGAATTGAAACCCGCGAGACGGAGATCGTTTCGCGGCTCGGTGATGAGCTGTCCAGGCTATCGGAGAAGGTTGATGGCCGGATCCAAGAGAGCGAGCAGAACAGTGCCAACGCCATCGAGCAACTCGGGCTCACGGTCTCGCATGTTTCGCGCCGGATCGAAGCGCGACAGGCCGAAGCGCTGACAACGATGGACAGCAAGTTGGCCCAGGCCCAGGCCCTGCAGGATACTCGGCTTAACGACGCACTCGTCAGCGTCTCACGGAAACTGCAGGAAATTCAGTCGGTTACGCGCGAAAGCGTTTCCCCGATGCAGCGTGCGATTGCGTCCCTCGCGACGAGGATGGATGCGCTTGAGGCGTTCACCACTCCCCCATTTGCGGAAGGTGCCGGGACGACGACTGAACCGGCGTCCCAGGCGAGCGCGGAATCGGGTCGGGGAGGTCCCTTGCGCCCTTTCGTCGACGCGTCGGACGCTGATCCGCCTCCGGCGACCGTCGAAACCATTGGGAATTCGGTCGACAACACGGTGTTTCCACCAGCGGAACCGCGTTGGGACAACATGACGTCGGCGAGAACGACGACGGGCTCGCACGTCGGGTCTCCTGGCACTCCGGACGCGCACGGTACCGAGGCTGCCGCGCCCGATGACGGGAGCGAAAGCGCCACAGAACAGGCCCAAGACCAGCCGGCTCACCGCCCTGAGATATCGAGCGTATCCGCCGATGCCGTCGAGTCAGAAGATCTATATTCCGAAATCCCGGCGATTGGAGAGGGAACGCCTTCTGAAGAAACCGGCGACGCGCCGATGGCGAGTGGCGACGACGATCTCTTTGAAGATGGCGACGGCAACGATTTGGCAGCGAGCAGCGCTGCGGGAGACATGCTGGCCGCAGAACTGGACCCAACGTCCGATGACGAAGACTTCGATGCCAATGGCTACGAGGATGAAGGCTGGCCTGATCAGGGCGAGACCTTCGGCGCCGACGAGATCGAAGCGGCGGACACCGCCCATGCTCATGATGGGCCGCACGGGGACACCTACGACTATCCCGAAGACTTTGAGGATGGTTTCGGCTTCGGCTCAAACGATGAGGCGATTGCTGACCCAGAGGGGGACGACAGCGACTTCGAAGAAGGATTTGACCCAATCTCCGCGCTGGACAATTCGGACAATGCCTCAACCGCATCGCAAGTCGGCGGCGTCGACGCAGGCCACGCGACCGATGGGACGCCAACGGACCTGTTTGCTGAAAACGCAATGCCGCGGGATATCCCGCGTCCGACCCTCACAGATCCTGAACTGGCGAGCCAGGCCCTGGCTGGCACAGATGAAGGCGGCGGTTCCCAAGACTACATTGCGAGGGCCCGCGCCGCTGCAAAAGCCGCTGCCGAGCAGGAGGGAAGCGCGAATGGCGACCAACTCCCTAGCAGGTCCCGCGTTCCACTGTTCGCGGCGGCTTCGGTTGTGGCGATGGCGGCAACCGGTACGGCCGGATACCTATTCCTCCGCGGGAAGCAGCCACCTCCAGCGCCAACCCTGGCCTCGCCACAGTCAACGCAGGACCGGGCGACCAGCGGCGAACGGGGGCTCGCCATGGCTGCACTGCTTTCGCCCTCGGCAGACGCCGACCAGCGTGTAGAGAACGATGACGCGGACCTGAAAACGGTCCTGTTCGACCCATCCGTTGCCGAACCATCTTCCGAGACGAGGCCTGCTCCACCGCGAGAGGCGCCTCGTACCCTCGATCTGATGTCGGCACAAACCGAAGGCGTCGTCCGTTACGCACCGGTTCCGGCGGGTCGGTCGCTTCTTGCGGCGGCCCAGTCTGGCGATCCGGTTGCCGAGCTGACCTATGGCCAGGAGTTGATCAGCGACGGTGCCTATGCCGATGGGGTTCGGCTGGTGAGAGCTGCGGCTCAGGACGGATTGTCCGCCGCCCAATACCGCCTTGCAAAGCTCCATGAAAAGGGTCTTGGCGTTCCCCGCGATATCGTTGCTGCCCGGCAATGGACGGAAAAGGCCGCTGCGGGCCAGAATATCAAGGCGATGCATGATCTCGCTGTTTTCTATGCCGAAGGCGAAGGCGGCGTGCAAAGCTACGCCAAGGCGGCCGAGTGGTTCGGGAAGGCAGCGGCCCACGGCGTCGTCGATAGCCAATACAACCTGGCGGTTCTCTATGAACGCGGGCTCGGCGTAACTGAAAACCTGCCAGAAGCAGCCTTCTGGTTTGCCGTTGCCGAAGGCCAGGGCGACAGCGGGGCCGGCGCGCGACTGATCACCCTCCGGGACAAGCTCGGCTCGGCCGATGTGCAGAACGCCCGGCGGAGGGCAGGCGCATGGGAAGCCGCGCCGCTTGATGCGCGGGCCAATGGCGATTTTGGCCAGACGAGTTGGGGTTTTGGCGCACCGAACCAGGTTCGCGGGGTCCAGAGCGCCTTGATCGCCCTCGGTTATGCTGACGTGTCGGCAACAGGGGACCTCGATACGGCAACGGCCCGGGCGATTGCCGATTACGAAGGTGAGAACGGCCTGTCCCAGACGGGCCGCATCACACCGGAACTGATCGATGCTTTGAACGACGGTGCGACAATCGCGAGTTAGGCGCCGGTGGCGCGGGGCTCGAAAAACAGGGAACGTCGTCCTCGATACCCTTGAACAGGACAAGACCCGGGACCGGGACGGTTTCCGGCTGGCGTCGCCGACAGGGTATCACTGCCCCTGGCAATCGGCCTGCTCGGCAGCCATATCCGCCAGGCAGGGCCATCGCGGCTGCACGCTACGTCCTGTTGCGTATTTCAGCTGAAAGCGAAAAGGTTTTAGCGCCGAAACAGGGATGGATGATGGCGGTCTGGCGTGAGCTGAAAGACCGGCAGTTTGGCTGCAGACCCTGCTGCGTGGTCCGGGGCGCCCCCGGTCAGGCAGGGTCGGTGAAAGGGGGCGGCGGCGCCTGGGTCGTCGAAACACCGAACACCGTCTCGAACGCCGCGCGCATCGCCAGATCGACGTCTGGCAGGCTGGCGACATGGCCAAGGTCGAGCAAACTGGTGACACCAAAACGCGGATCGCTGATCCCGCAGGGTGTGATCCCGCTAAAATGGTCGAGATCGGGCTCGATGTTCAATGAAATTCCGTGGAAGCTGACCCACTTTTTCAGCCGTATGCCGATCGCTGCAATCTTGTCTTCGCGCAGAGGACCGCCCGGCGCCGTCCTGTCGACCCAGACTCCAACCCTCCCATCACGGGCGCCCGCGTCCACATTGAACGTCGCCAGCGTTTCGATAATCCACCGTTCGAGGTCGCGGACGAACGCCCGCACATCGCGCCCCCTTGCCGCCACATCCAGCATGACGTAGGCGACCCGCTGGCCAGGCCCATGATAGGTGTATTCGCCGCCCCGGCCGGCCTGGAACACGGGGAACCAGTCAGGCGCCTTGAGGTCTGCGGGCTTTGCGCTGGTGCCGGCGGTGAACAGGGCGGGATGCTCGACCAGCCAGATGAGTTCAGGCGCCTGGCCAGCCCGGATCGCCCGGGCCCGGGCCTCCATGGCAAGAACCGCGGGTGCGTAAGGGGTGAGCCCATCCGATATCGCCCATCCAACCGGGGCGCGCTGATCCACATCTGTCACCCCGGTGCATATAGCGTGTGTGGGGGGCTTCACATAGCCATCCGTTACTCCTATAGGAAGCGGCCTCGCCTATGGCAGCGTGCGGTCGTGGCGGAACTGGTAGACGCGCAACGTTGAGGTCGTTGTGGGGCAACCCGTGGAGGTTCGAGTCCTCTCGACCGCACCATATTTTCTGTTTCCGTATCGCTTCGCTCACATGAAACGGCGCTCAGGGCTGTGGTGCGTTTCGAGGTTGGACCTCTCATCCGCACCATTTTTGCTTCCGTATCACTGCGCCCACATGAAACGGCGCTCAGGGCTGCGGTGCGGTTCACGGCTGGTCCGTCCACGCACCATTTTCCCCCCTCAATAAATCAAATAAAAAACAGATACTTGACGGTGGTTGGCTCCCGCGATTTCTGTGGGTATCCTCATTTTGTGCCACACGAGTTCATTGATCGAACTCGAGATCACGACCGGCACCTTCGCCAGCGTGGCGGCCGCTGGCACTATTACCGGCGCGTCCCGAAGCGGTTTGAACGGTTCGATGACCGCGGAACGATCAGACTGGCGTTGGGGACCTCTTCGCTGGAAACAGCGCGTATAAGGCGAGATGAGCTTGCTGAGGCCGATGAGGCCTACTGGGCCGGCATGGCGCTTGCGGCCGCTGCCCAAGATGGAGACGGCAATGCGCAGAGGGCCCTGGCGCGGCGGCGCTACGAAGCTGCAAGGGCCGCTGCCATGGCCTGCGGGTTTCGTTACCGGCCGGTTGAGCAGCTGACTGGTGAGCAGCACCTCGAAGACGTGGTTCGCCGCCTCGTCGCCTTGAACGGTCGCGGCAGCGCAATCGTCGACGAACAGCCTGAGCAGGTCGAAGCGCTGCTCGGCGGTGTCGAGGAGCTCAAAGTCACGGTCCGAGGTGCCGGCTTTCCCAGACGATTGGGTTCGTGGCCGCATCTTGGCCCCAGGGGCGCTGATTGGATTGCGGTCTGAACTACAGCTTATCACCTATTTGCTCATCGAGACCGGTTGCCGGCCGAGCGAGATCATCAATCTGCGGCCCGAGGACATTCATCTGGATTGTGCCGTGCCCTACATCTCGATCGCGCCGCGCCAGACACGGGAAATCAATACAGAGGCCTCGATCCGGGATATTCCTTTGGTGGGCGTCGCGCTGGAAGCGGCCACGCGGTCACCAAAAGGGTTCCCGCACTACCATGACCGCGGCGAGCTGTTCTCGGCGAACATGATCAAGGCGTTTCGGGCGCGAAAGCTGTTTCCGACCGACGCGCACGTCATGTATTCTTTCAGGCATGCCTTCGAGCAACGGATGCAGGAGGCCAATATCGACTACGGCCTTCGATGCCTGCTGATGGGCCATCGCAATACACGTCCCAGCTATGGTGATGGCGGCTCGATGGCCTATCGCCGTGACGAACTCATGAAGATCGTGCATCCATGTGACAGCGAGGTTTTCAGCCGGATAGACGAAGCGTTTCCAGAACATACTCCAGGGCGAGATGCGGTCTAACTCTTGTGGCGCCTTTGACAGGATCGATCGCCGGTTTTGCCTCGCTCACGGCCGTTGGGCTTTGCCAATCGCCTCAGCATTTGGAGAGAGGGATGGGGCGGCCTGACCGGCCGGCGGGCCTTGCCCGCTGACCCGTTTCCGCCAATGTCGGAAACGGACCCCAAGGGTCTCTTGACCAAGACGGATACTGTAGACAGGCCCCATGAACCGCTTTGCAGCCCTGCTTGATCGGCTGATCCTCACACCCTCCCGCAATGCCAAGATCGCATTGATGGGCGAATACTTCAGAACGACGCCTGATCCAGCCCGCGGCTGGGCGCTGGCCGCCATCACCGGTGCGCTGGATATTCCCGGCGTAAAGGCTGGTGCCATACGGGCGCTCGCCGGAGAGCGGGCAGATCCCGTCCTCTTCCGACTATCCTATGACTATGTCGGCGACCTAGCCGAAACGGTCAGCCTGATATGGCCTGCGCGGCCCGGCGCCAATCGTGCGCCCCCACTTGAGGATGTGGTGGAAACGCTTCTGGGCGCCACCCGGTCTGAGAGTCCGCGGCTTGTGGAGGGCTGGCTGGATGCCCTCGACGCCCGCGGCCGCTGGGCGCTTTTGAAGTTGGTCACGGGCGGGCTGAGGATCGGGGTGTCGTCAAGACTGGCCAAGGTGGCCCTGGCCGAATTCGGTCAGGTGGCGGTCAACGAGATCGAGGAGATCTGGCATGGTCTGGAACCGCCCTATGAAAGCCTTTTTGCATGGTTGGATGGCGGCGCCCCAAAACCGGAGCCCGACCTCCAGGCGCCCTTCCGACCCGTCATGCTTGCTCATCCGCTCGTGCCCAAGGACCAGCGCAACCAGTCCGATGCGGTCGATCCCGGCCTTATTCACCCAGGCACCTATGCAGCCGAATGGAAGTATGACGGCATCCGAATCCAGGCCGCGGCCGAAGACGGAACCCGCCGTATCTATACGCGCACAGGAGACGATATCAGCCACACTTTCCCTGACGTGCTCGCAGCCATGGACTTCAATGCGGCGATCGACGGAGAACTGCTGGTCAGGACAGACCGGGGGGACGTGGCGCCTTTCAACCATCTCCAGCAACGTCTCAACCGCAAGAGCGTCAGCAAGAAGCAGATGGACGCGTTTCCCGCCTTCATCCGTGCCTACGACCTGCTGCAGTGGGACGATGAGGATTTGCGCCAGCGGCCCTTCCGGCAGCGGCGCGCGCAACTCGAAGCCTTTATCGGATCGCTGGACACAGACCGGGTTGACCTGTCTCCCCTTGTTAGGTTCGACACAATCGAGACCCTGGATACGGCGCGCCTTGCCCCGCCAGCCCCGGAAATCGAAGGGGTCATGCTCAAGCGGTGGGACAGTGTCTATGAACCCGGGCGACCGAAGGGACCGTGGTTCAAGTGGAAGCGCGATCCTTACCTGATCGACGCCGTGTTGATGTATGCCCAGCGCGGACATGGCAAACGCTCGAGCTTTTATTCAGATTTCACCTTCGGGGTCTGGAAGCAGGTAGACGGAGAGGACCAACTCACCCCGGTTGGAAAGGCCTATTTTGGCTTTACCGATGACGAACTGAAACAGATCGACAAATTCGTGCGCGACCAAACCATCGAACGGTTCGGCCCTGTTCGGTCTGTCGCCGCGACGAAAGACATCGGCCTGGTGTTTGAAGTGGCATTTGAGGGGCTCCAGAGAAGCCCGCGACACAAATCGGGGATCGCGATGCGCTTTCCCCGGATCAATCGTATCCGCTGGGACAAACCCAGTTCAGAGGCCGATCGTCTCGAAACCTTGACGGCGATGCTCCCGCCGGAGCGTTGAAAGCCATCGCTCGATGCGACCACTGGCTAAATGTTACCACCATGTCACACGACGCGGCCGCTCACGGGCCATTAAGGTAGGCTCGGTTACCTTTGCCCCATCTTCGCCCTAGTCTCCAGCCACGAGGGGGTGCGGGCAGGCGAAAAGGCTACACGGGGAGCCCGAGTCCCGCCATTCAGGATCCGTTACCGACCCATGGGCAAGTCTGCGACCTCCTTTGGCCGAAAATCGGCCCGAAAACCTGCGGCAGGGAAACCGCGGTCAGAGCAGTTGATGCGCCGGAGGGTTGTCCGTTATTTCGTCGTCTTCTGTCTGGTCGTACTCGCCGGAGCGGGTATCGCTGCGGGGCTTTATGTGCGGTCGCTGTATTCCGGCATGCCGGCGATGCCCGAACGGGAGACGCTTTGGACCAAGAACCGCGAACCGGCAGTTGCCTTCCAGACCGCCACGGGCGAGATGCTGGATATCCGAGGCCCGCGATATGGTAGTGAAGTCCGCCTGATGGACCTACCGCCCCATATCTATCACGCCTTTATCGCTGCCGAAGACAAGCGCTTCTACGAGCATAATGGGGCTGACACCCGCGCCATCGTTCGGGCCGCCTGGATGAACTGGCGTCAGGGCCGCACCGTGTCTGGCGCCTCGACAATTACCCAGCAATTGGTGAAGAACCTGGTCTTGTCACCGGAGCGGACAATCAAACGCAAGGTGCAGGAAATGCATCTTGCCCGTGAGCTGGAGACGCGCCTCTCGAAGGACGAAATCCTGGAACTGTATCTGAACCGCGCCTATTTCGGCGGCGGTTTCTACGGGTTGAGCGCTGCGTCTGAACACTATTTCGGTGTTGAGGCGAAACTGCTCACCGTCGGCCAGGCAGCCCTCCTCGCCGGTCTCGTCAAGGCGCCGAGCAAACTGGCCTTGACCCAGAACATGGATGGAGCGTTGGCGCGCCGAACCTATGTGCTCGATGAGATGGTCTCGGTCGGCTATCTCTCGAGGTCACAAGCCGATGCGGCCGCCAGCGCGGAAATCAACCTCATCGAGCGGCCAACCGGCGATCCCCAACTCGGCTATATTCTCGATTTTGCAAACGAGCAGGTAAGCCGGTACCTCCCCGATCCCCCCCCTGATCTGGTCGTCACCCTATCGATCGACCCCGCCCTTCAAACGGCAGTCCGGGACTCCATCGTCGCAACACTTGACGCGCAGGGAACCGATCTGGCGGTTAGCCAGGCCGCCGCCATCATCATCAGACCGGATGGACAGGTTCTCGCCATGGTCGGCGGGGTCGACTACGCGGAATCTGAGTTCAACCGAGCCACGCAGGCCTTGCGCCAGCCCGGCTCAGCGTTCAAACCCTTCGTGTTTGCCGCCGCACTGGAACAGGGCGTTCATCCCTATGATACCCGCTTTGACTCGCCCCTGAAGATAGACCGCTGGAGCCCCCGGAACTATACGGGCGCCTACAAGGGCACAGTCACACTGAGCGAGGCGATGGCTGAGTCCATAAATACAGTGTCGGCCATCCTTGCCCAGGAAGTGGGCCTCGACCGGGTTATCAATCTGGCCCAGCGTTTCGGTATGGTCTCTGAACTTGAGGCCCATCCGTCCATTGCCCTCGGCACGGAGGAAGTCACGCTCTGGGAACTGGTCAGGGCCTATGGCGTCTTTATGCGTGGGGGATTGAAGTTGCAGCCCCATTTGATCACGCGGATCGAAGACACGCGCGGCACTGTACTTTTCGAACGTCCGGCCATGGAGGATACGCGGGTTTTCAACCGCAACCTTGCGCGGGACATGACAGGCATGATGGCCACTGCCGTTGCGACTGGCACGGGCCAGCGCGCCCGCATTGATGGGTGGACCATTGCCGGCAAGACCGGCACCAGCCAGGAGTGGCGCGATGCCTGGTTCGTCGGGTACACCTCATCGCTGGTGGCCGGTGTATGGGTCGGAAATGACGACAACACACCGATGGACGAGGTAACCGGTGGCGGTCTACCCGCCGAGATCTTCGCCGACATCATGGAGTTGGCCCTTAACGGCGAAACCGTGGTTCCGTTGGACGGCGCTGATCGCATGGTGGTGCTGTCGCGCGCCGCAAAGGAGCGTGTGACCTATTACCGGTCGCTCGCGACGGCGTTTTCGAACGTCGCCGGTCGTCAGGTCGCCCAACTGCCAGCCCAACGGTAGGCGCCGGACCCTCGACCGTCGTTTCACCACAGACCGTGGTGGCAACAATTCCTGTTCCAGCGCAATTTTCCCGCTCGCAAGGGTGTCCGCCTGCTCCGAACACTACTTCAGGGCGAGGGCGATGCCTCAACCGCTTCAAGGGAAATTGGCGTTGGTTCCGTCAGCTCGGATGGCGTGTCCGTCGCAGGCTCTGTCGCGATCGGCGCTGGCGCCGTTTCCGCCCCATTCCCTGGCAGGGACTGAACCCGGTCTGGCAGCCCGACGATATCAATCTCGCGAAGCAGGTTTTGTGCGCCATCGACAAACTCCATGACCCAAAGCATGTAGCGGGTATCGACATGGATCGTTCGCTTGTTCACCGGATCAAAATCCCAGTCGGAGTTCACGCTTTCAAGGGTTCCGTCGAATAGCAGACCGACGAGTTCGCCATCTGCATTGAGGGTTGGAGAGCCCGAATTGCCGCCCGTGGAGTCAAGATCGGTGAGAAAGTTCACGGGGACCGTCCCGAGCGCTTCGCTCGCATAGTTGCCTATGGTCCCTGCCCGCACCTGGGCCAGCAGAGATTCCGGCGATGTAAAGGGTGGCTCACCGGTCTCCTTTTCCAGCAATCCGTCAAGGGTCGTGAACGGCGCGTAGCGCAAACCGTCCGCCGGCTCGCTCCCGATCACGGTGCCATAGGTCAGGCGAAGCGTGCTGTTTGCGTCGGGATAGGCGGTGAGCCCCCGCGCGGCCTGCCAATCAACGATTGCGTTCATGTAGGCGGGTCTTGCTCCAAGCATCCGGCCCTTCAGCGCTTCTTCCACGTCTTCCCGCGCGATATCGGTGTCATAGATCGCGACGGCGAGTTGGATGAAGGGGTCGCGGCTGCGCTGGAGTTGTCCCACTGAGGCGCCGATCAGCCCGATCCGCGTTTGCAGGTCACCCAGTGTCGTCCCATTGTAGAACCGGTCCACGACCTGATTGATCACGGCTTCATCGTAACTCGCCCCCAGGCCCATGGCCTGGTCGAAAGCCTCGACACGGCTCGACGCGGGCTGGGTCATGTATTCCTTGAGGAACAGCTTCCACTCTTCCCGGTCCACCCGCGGGTGATAGCGCCGCTGGATGCGTTCGATCGACTGCTGCAGAAGCGCCAGGTCCCGGGTTTGATATCCCGGTTTCCGGTCCGCATCGGGTTTCTGCTGTTCTTTCGCGAGCCGGTAGAGCTGCCGCGCAGCACCGAGAAGCTGGGGCCTTCGAACCTGATCGTACCAGAAGTCGCGGCGCTCGGACGCCGCAATCTGACCGGCGATCGTGTCAACGGCGGCAATGTCGGTCTGGTAGTTGGCCGCCCCGGTTTGACGCGCCACCCACTGATCAAGATCGGCCTCGCGGGCGCGCCGGCGCGAAACGAGACCTGTGGCCTCCGCCCCGGCAAGTTGGCCACGGAGATTCTTTGCATAATTGGCGAGCCCCTGGAGCCGGCTTTCATACCGGATACGCGCGTCCGATCCCTCCGGCGCTGCCGCCTCGATGGTCGCGATCCACCTGTCCATGAGATCAGCGAATTTGGGGTAGAACCATCCGAACTCGTGTTCGATCTCGGACAACCGCGCGTATCGGCGCGTTGCGCCGGGGTACCCTGCCGCCATGACGAAGTCGCCTTCCGACAGTCCTCCAGCAGAGACCTTCAGGGACTGGGCCGGCTGGTAGGGAACATTGGATGCCGGGTTGTAGTCGGCCGGGCTGCCATCGGGGCCCACATAGGCGCGGTAGAACGCGAAATCGCCCGTATGGCGCGGCCACTGCCAGTTATCGATATCGCCGCCATAGCTGCCGATGCTGTCAGCTGGCGCATAGACCAGACGAATATCGCGTAGCTCCAGCCGGTCGATGAGTTTGTACTGAGCGCCCCCAAAAAAGGCTTCGACCTGGCATCTGTGCCCCGCTTGGGTTTCGCATTGGGCAACCAGCGCCTTCTTGCGACTCTCGATCTCCTCGAAGACCGCACGCCCCGACTGCCCCTGATCGAGCCCCTGGGTGACGATCGCGGTGACATCCAGCACGCTCTCGGTCACGAAGACACGGGTGCCTGGTGCCGCCGGCAGTTCGGCCGAGTAGTTATCGGCGAGGAAGCCCTGCTCAAGATAGTTCAGGCCCTGCCGGGCATTGTATTGTACTGAGCCGCGGGCACAGTGGTGATTGGTCACCACAAGCCCGGTCGACGACACGAACGACCCGGTACACCCGCCCAGTGACACAACCGCGCCCATGGGAAACCCCGTCAGGTCCGTCAGGCTGCCGGGATCGAGCGCAAGGCCAGTTTCCCTGAGATCTGCGGCAAGGGACGGAAGCTGGTCCGGTGTCCACATGCCTTCCTTGGCGTTGGCCGGTCCATGGGCTGCCAAGACTACGGCGCTCATCGCTGCCGCGACCGATATCAAACCGCGCATACCCCGGACCATCGCAAACCCTCCAGCAGACCTTGGCCAAATCGGCCGAGATACTAGACCGAAAGACGTACCGTGCCTATCAGGCGAGCGCAACGGCGGTCCGACGACGGCCCCGCCGCCCTGCCATGCACCGACCTGTCACCGGCGGACTCGTTTGCTCGGGGACAGCGCTCCTCCCATCGCTGCCAGTTTGGGATCAGCCCTGCCGGTTCGCCTCGCGCCACTGTTCCATTGCGATGGAAATGGCGAAGGTCTCCCGGTACTTCGGGCTACCGGCAGGACGTGGAGGCTTGTCCTGGGTGAGCGCCATGATCTCCGCCAGCTTGTTTTGGGCCGCACCCGACTGACCAGCCCCGATGTACGCATGCAGCTCAACCAGCGCGCTGGACAGGGGGTCATGGGCACTGAGCGTGAAGTACGGCTCGTCTTCAGCGAGCTTCGAGTAGGCGTCGAACTCTGACGGATTGGCTTTCGATCCAACGGGGGCGGTGGTCATGGCGGCAATTCCTGTAAGCGATGAGATTACAGCCTAGGGCGAGTCTCTCGAAACCGTCAGTATCTGACGATCAAGCGGTCATGCGCGTGCGACGCGTTCGGGCTCGAGTGAGCGGAGGGCTCAGCAGGTCAGCTTCGCGGCGTTGGACCGATCATGTTCTCGGGGCGCACGATCGCATCGAAGTCCTCGGCCGGAATTCCATCGGCGATCGCCTCTTCGCGGAGGGTCGTTCCGTTCCTGTGGGCCGTCTTCGCAATCTTCGCTGCACGGTCATAGCCGTACTTCTCCTTGAGCGGTGTCACCAGCATCAGCGAGTTTTCGAGCCCGCGCTGGATGTTGTCGAGCCTTGGTTCAATGCCAACGACGCAGTTTTCGGTGAAACTCACGGCGGCATCGGCCAGCAGACGAACAGACTGCAGGAAATTGTACGCCATCATCGGATTGTAGACATTCAGTTCGAAGTGGCCCTGGCTACCCGCAAATCCGATGGCGGCATTGTTCCCATGGATGTGCGCGCAGACCTGGGTGAGCGCCTCGCATTGGGTCGGGTTCACCTTGCCCGGCATTATCGAGCTACCCGGTTCATTTTCCGGCAGGGCCAGTTCTCCCAAGCCAGAACGCGGGCCAGAGCCGAGGAAGCGGATATCATTGGCCACCTTGAAGCATGCCATCGCGACAGAGCTGATCGCGCCGTGGCTGGCAACCATGGCGTCATGAGCAGCAAGCGCTTCGAACTTGTTTGGTGCAGTCGTGAAGTTGAGCCCCGTGATCTGGGCGATCTTGTCAGCCACCAGACGGTCAAACCCTTCGGGCGATGACAGTCCTGTGCCCACGGCCGTTCCGCCCTGGGCCAGCTCCATGAGGCCGGGAAGGCTGGCCTCCACCCGCGCAATACCGTTTTCGAGCTGTTTGGCGTATCCGGAGAATTCCTGGCCCAGGGTTACGGGCGTGGCATCCTGGGTATGGGTCCGGCCGATCTTGATGATGGACTTCCACGCCTCGGCCTTGTCGTTGAGCGCATTGTACAGCACGCGCAGGGCCGGCAACAGCCTGTGGGTCACCTCCTCCGCGCAAGCGATATGCATTGCCGTCGGGAACGTGTCGTTCGACGACTGGCTCATATTGCAGTGGTCGTTGGGATGGACCGGAGACTTTGAACCGACTACGCCGCCGAGGATCTCGATCGCGCGGTTGGCGATCACTTCATTGGCATTCATGTTCGATTGGGTGCCTGACCCGGTTTGCCATACGACGAGGGGGAAATGAGCGTTCAGCTTGCCTTCGATCACCTCGTCGGCCGCCTTGATAATGGCGCCACCCAGTTCAGCCGGCATCTTGCCCAGCGCCATGTTCGCTTCACAGGCCGCCTTCTTGACGATCCCCAGCCCGCGAACGATCGGGTCCGGTTGGCGCTCCCACCCGATCTTGAAGTTTCCGAGGCTCCGCTGTGCCTGCGCCCCCCAATACTTGTCAGAGGGAACCTGCACGGGGCCCATCGTGTCGCTCTCGGTCCGCGTTTCGTTCGTCGCCATAGGGCGCCCTCCATCACCTGTTTGGGGGGTCTAGCATGGGCGGCGCGGAGGGCAAGCGCAGCAATCGGTCCGCCGGCTGGCGAGTGGTGACCGGCCTACTCGGCAGCGGCGTCCTGGGCTGCCGCTTCGCGTTCCATCATCCGGACGCACCAGATGCTGACCTCATAGAGCCCATAGACCGGGACGGTAAGCAGGACCTGGCTGATCACATCGGGCGGCGTGAAAAAAGCTGCGAAGGCAAGAATCCCGACCAGCGCGTACTTTCGACCAGACTGCAGGTTCTCAGAGCTGACGAGGCCTGCCTTTCCCAAAAGACTGAGGATCACCGGCAACTGGAACGAGATACCGAAGGCCAGCATCAATGCCATGATCAATGACAAGTATTCCGAGACCCGCGGCAACAGGGTGATCGCGGCGACAGTCGAATCGATCTGCTCCTGCGCCAGGGCAAACCGCGCGACCATGGGCATCATGACCACGTAAACGAAAGCTGCGCCGGCCGCGAATAGGAGGGGTGCAGCCACCAGGAACGGGATCAAGGCGCCGCGCTCATTCTTGTAGAGGCCCGGCGCGACAAAGGCATAGAGCTGGTAGGCGATATAGGGGAAGGCCAGGAACAAACCCGCAAACAAGGATAGCCGGAGCTTGGCGAAGAAAAACTCGAGCGGACCGGTGTAGATCAACTCCAACTGTGCCCCATCCCTGGCCGCTTCGGCGACCGTCGCAAACGGTCTCAGCAGGAAATTGTAGATATGTTCGGCAAACCCGAAACAGACACCGGCAGAAACCGCCAGCGCGAGAATGGCATAGATCAGCCTGGAACGGAGTTCGGTGAGATGCTCCAGCAGTGGTGCCTCGGAGCTTTCCACCTCATCGCCCGGTTCGCCTGAGCCGATGGATGCTTTCTTGCTCACGCGGCACCGGTCTTGGGCTCTGGCAAGGCATCTGCCCCCTCTGTGCCTGACTTATCGGACACGGCCTGGCCCGCCGCCGGCTGCTCCTTCGCCGTGTCACGCATGACATCGGCATTCACGTCGCGCTCGAAGGCCGCCATGTCGTCCTGCGCCTCGGTGAGCATATTGGACTTCTTGAGGTCTTCGATCTCCTTGCGGAGATCATCCAACTCTGCCTGCCGGGCTATATCGTCAAAAGCGGCCTGGAACTCGCGGGCCGCAGCCCGTCCCTTCGCAACCATCTGGCCCAGTTTCCGCATCATGACCGGCAGGTCCTTGGGCCCGACAATGATGAGGGCCGCAACGGCAAGCAGCAGAAATTCCGTGAATCCGAATTGGGGCAGCATCGCGCGCCTCCGTGGGATGAGCGGGAAGATGTTCGCGGCGGCTGGTCGCCCCTACGATCCGCTCTTGGCTTCTTCTTTTTTGGGCGTGACATTGACCATGCCGTCGTCACCCTCGACCTTCGCAGGATCCTCTTCCTCTGAAAGTCCCTTGCGGAAACTGCGAACGCCCTTCGCCATATCGCCCATGATCGACGAAATTCGTCCCCGCCCGCCAAACAACAATAAAGCGACGACCACAAGCAGGACAAGCTGCATCGGACCAACTGAACCCATCGGGGCCTCCTAAAACACCTATCGATAGAATAGGGCGCCTCAAGGCCCGGGTAAACGCCTGCATACGGATCACGCGGGCAAGTTGCCTATAAAAGCAGCAATCTTTACGGGAATTCCTACTCAGCAGCGTCTGCGGAGGTGTCGTAGTAGTCGGTGACAAACGCCTCGCGGTCGGCATCGTCGTCCATGGGCAGCCCGCCATCGGCTCCGTCTTCCATGAGACCTTCCTCGCCCGGGAGCTGAAAGTCTGCGGGTATCACATCCGATAGCAACCCTTCGGCTTCTAGGTCCGCCTTGCCAGGCAGGACCGCGAGGCTCTCGAGGCCAAAATGTTCCATGAAGGCATCCGTGGTACCATAGGTGGCCGGTCGGCCCGGGGTCTTGCGTCGTCCCTTGATCCTGATCCAGCCGGTCTCCATCAAGGTGTCGATGGTTCCCTTCGACACGGCGACCCCGCGCACTGCCTCGATCTCAGCCCTGGTCACGGGCTGGCCGTAGGCAATGATCGCAAGGGTTTCCAGAGCCGCTTGGGACAGCTTCTTCTGTTCGTGGCGCTCTTCGACAAAGAGATAATCGAGATCAGGGGCGGTCTGGAAGCGCCATTTGCCTGCAACCTCTACCAATTCCACGCCGCGGCCCTGATAGGACTGTTTCAGCGCCATGAGGACATCGGCGGGCTGTACACCGTGGGGGATGACATCCTGCAAGGCCTCCGCACTGACAGGCTGGCCCGCGGCAAACAGAACCGCTTCGACCGATCGCACGGCTTCGGCCATTGCACGCCCCTGATCGGTCTGGGCCGTTTCAGCCTGGAGCTGGAGCGATGACCGCTTATAGGCAAACGAGAGTTGTTTCACCGCGTTCCGAATGTCCTCAGGCGCCTTGTCGAGGGAGTCGATCGGCGCATCTGGGGCGGGGTCAGGCGCTGTCATTGGCGGCCTCCATTGGGTGGGGATCGGCGCCGCGCATGTACAGCGGGCGGAAGTGGCCGTCCTGGCGCAGTTCCACATCGCCGTCGCGAACGAGTTCGAGGGCTGCGGAAAACACCGACGCCGTCACCGATCGTTGTGGGATATCGTCGCCATCCTGCAAGATGCCGTCGCGGATCGTGTTGAGTGGCGCCCAATCCGTGAGCGCCGGCATGATATGTTTCAACCTGTCCCGCGCGGTTTCCAGCGGCAGGACAAACTGATGCTCGATCCGGTGCGGCGCGGCTTTTTCCTTTCGGCCCCGAATGGCGCCGAACGCCTGGGTGAGCAGGTAGAGCGTTGTGTCGTACTCGGTGTGCTTGATGATTTTTGGCTGTTCGGGCATGCCGCGCAAGAAAACGCGCTCCCCTAGCAGCGGGCCGGCAAACAATTCATCGGCCGCCGTCCGCATCCCGTCCAGGCGCTTGAGCCGGAAGGCCAGCTGGGCCGCCATATCTTCCCCACTGAGTTCGTCATCGACGATCTTTTCGGGCTTCGGCAGCATCAGGCGGGATTTCAGGAATGCCAGCCAGGCTGCCATGAGAAGGTAATCTGCGGCCAGATCAATGCGCTTGGAGCGGGCATCCTCGATGAAGGCAAGATACTGCTCGGCGAGCGGCAGCATCGCCACCTTCAGGAGATCAACCTTCTGTCGGCGGGCAAGTTCGAGCAGGAGATGCAAAGGTCCTTCATAGGCACCCACATCGACCATGAAGGCATCTTCCCGTCTGGCATCCTCGGCCTGTGCGGACAACTCGTCGATGGACACGGTTTCGAGGCTCATGACAGCGCCTCCGCAGGTAACAGTTCGCGAAAGCGGGACCAGGCCGCTTCGACGTCGATGGGCTTGGCGAGCGTGGACATGGCTTCGGCCCGTTCGGCCCGCGCAAGCGCCCTGCCCTGAAGATGCGGAGCGGCCGCGGCAACCTCAGACATTTCCTCGAAGACCTCATCTGCCGATCTGGAGAAGCCTGCGCAATGCAGTACCACATCGCAGCCGGCAGCGATCGCACGCGCTGCACGGTCTGACAAAGTACCCTCAAGGGCCTTCATGCCCAGGTCATCGGTCATGAGCAATCCATCGAATCCTATCCGGCCACGGATTACTTCATCAATCAGGGTTTTGGAATGGGTGGCCGATTGTGAGGGATCGATTGCATCATAGGCGATATGTGCGGTCATCGCCATCGGCGCATCGGCAACCCCTGCGAAAGCCGCAAAATCCTTCGCCAACTCATTACCGCCCGCAGCGACCCGGGGAAGCTCCAGATGACTGTCGGCCTGGGAACGGCCATGGCCGGGGATATGCTTAATCACGCCAGCCACACCGCCAGCGGACAAGCCAGACAAAGCCGCGCGAGCAAGCGCTGACACTTTGGCGGGTTCATGGCCGAGGGCCCTGTCTCCGATGATGTCATGAGCGCCGAGAACCGGGAGGTCCACAACGGGCGCACAATCGGCATGAACGCCCATGGTTGCGAGTTCCTCGGCAATCAGGCGATGGCCCAGCCAACAGGCTTCCAGGCCCTTGTCCTGATCCCTGTCATAGACCGCTCCATAAGCGGCGCCCGGTGGAAAGAGCGGCCATTCCGGCGCCTTCAGCCGGGCAACACGCCCTCCTTCCTGGTCAATGAATATGAGGCACGCTCGTCCCAGCGCCTGCCAGATGTCATCGACCAGCGCCCGAACCTGCGGACGACTGACGCAGGACCGCCCCATCAGAATGACCCCCCAGGGCAGGTACTCTGACAAGAGTGCGGCTTCCCGGGGCACCAGCTCCGGTCCGGAAACACTGAGGATAGCCGCCTTCATTGTATCCTGCCCACGACAATACAGTCGCCGCCCCGCGACTTGAGCCTGTCACAGAAAGCGAGTGCGGTCTCTCGGGTTTCGAATGCACCGACGCGAAGCCGATAGAAGGTTCCCTTGGCCCCGAGATCAGCCTCCTGGATGCGTTTTTCAGCGCCCGCCAAGATGTCCCCATAGGTTCGCCGTGACGCGTCCCACCCTGCATTTGCAGCCGCTTCCGAACGGAAAGCTGCCAGCTGAACGAAAAACGCCCCATCCGCCGTCAAACCAGATGCAGGTGGGGCCTCCGCCGTATTGGTCGCTGGGGCCGAAGCGTCGGCGGGAGCAGATGCTGACCGTTCACCGCCCTGGCTCGGCAATTCGTTGAGAACCTCGCTCGCAAGATCAGCGAGGGACCTGAGTTGGTCTGGTTGCGGCGCTGGATCGCCAGCCGCATCACCAGCTCCCGCGAGGAGATCGATGGCCGGGCCGCCCTGAAGCATGGCCGGTTCCTCACCGACCAACGTCTCGTTGGCGGTAATCTTGTAGCCTTCGGTGTCGAGCGGGTCGGGCTCGTCCTCGAATTCACGGAAAAACGTCTCGCCCAGTTGCTGCGCTCGGGCAGAGGTCTCGGCGGGCGGCGCCGTCTTGTAAGGCCCGACATCGGCGCGGATCAGAGGCACCTCCCCCGGTTCGCGGATACCCTGTCGATATGTATTCCAGACAATCGCCGCGAACACGATCAATACTCCTAGCGCCAGGGCCAGGATCAAGGGGCCCCGGGCCGTTTCCTCTTCTTCACTGAGGTCAAAGCCGCGATAGTCGTCATCTGACGGCTCAAACGACATGCGGTGATCTTCAAAGCGGCTCATGGCGCCCTCGGTCTGCCCCAGCCCCCAAATGGATGACCGGCAAGGGTTAAGACAAAACGGATTTCCGTTAACGACAGTTGAATCCGGCGGGCTTTAGCCGGGAGTGTGGTCAAATCATGCTGTCGAGCTGGAAGAGCCGCTTGTGCTCATCGATCGCATAGGTGTCCGTCATGCCGGCAATGTAATCGCACACAAGACGAGCCCGTTGAGGGCCATGCTCGCAGGTCTCGGCCAGAGCCCGCCAAGGTGGCGGCAGGGTTTCGGGTTCGTTGAAAAAGACGTCGAACAGGTTGGCGAGGATCCGCTTTGCCTGGCTGCGCATCCGGTTGACCTTGTAATGTTTGTACATTCGTTCATAGAGGAACGCGCGCAGGGCCCGCTGGCGATCCTCCAAGCCTTCAGAGAAGGCGACAATGGGATGGTCGAGCCCTCGCACATCGGCGGCGCTCTTGACCTTGGCAGCCTTCGCGCGCGACTGGGTTTCTCCCACAAGGTCATTGATCCAGATACCGATGAGGCGGCGGACGGCCTCATAGACGACCCGTTGACGGTCCAGGTCCGGAAACTCGACAAGCACACCGTGAAAGGCTTCGCCAACGACGGGCAGGTCGAGCAGGTCCTCGATGGTGAACAGGCCGGCAGCAATGCCATCATCAATATCGTGATTGTTGTAGGCAATATCGTCGGACAGGGCGGCAACCTGCGCTTCGGGGCCGGCAAAGGTGGCGAGTTCCAGGTCTTCGATCTGGCCGAAATCCCGAAAGGCGGCTGGCAGGTCCTTGATGGAGACGTCAGCGCCGAGAACGGGACCATTGTGCTTGACCAGCCCTTCGAGCGTCTCCCAGGTCAGGTTGATCCCGTCGAATTGGGGGTAGCGTTGTTCCAGCTTCGTGACGATGCGGAGGGTCTGGGCGTTGTGGTCGAAGCCGTCGAAGTCGCGCATGGATTCATCGAGTTGGTCTTCCCCGGCGTGACCGAATGGCGGGTGACCGAGATCATGGGCCAGCGCGAGGGTTTCAGCGAGATCTTCATCGAGCCCCAGGGTCCTCGCGGCGGAGCGGGCGATCTGGGCCACTTCCAGCGAATGGGTCAGCCGGGTCCGGTAGTGGTCGCCCTCATGGGCCACAAAGACCTGTGTCTTCTGTTTAAGGCGCCTGAATGCCGAGGCATGGATGATCCGGTCCCGGTCGCGCTGGAACGGGGTTCGCGTTGCCGATGGCGCCTCCTCGAAATACCGTCCGCGGGTCTGCCGCCAATCGGTCGCATACGAGACTTTTTTCGGGACCACCTTTTCCATCGCCAAAACTTTCCCTATTTTCTGTCCCATGGCGACTGTGACCCTCACACCCTCTGCTGCCCAGCGGATTAATGCGATTCTGGCCAAGAAACCGGACGCACGGCTCTTGCGCATCTCCGTCGAAGGCGGCGGATGCTCCGGTTTCTCCTACAAGTTCGACCTGGATAAAGTGACAGCTGACGACGACTACCTTGTCGAGCGGGATGGTGCCATGGTTGCGATCGACCCCATGAGCCTCGAATTCCTGGCCGGCTCGGAGATCGATTTTACAACCGAATTGATCGGCGCGGCCTTCAAGATCAACAATCCCAACGCCACGGCGGGCTGCGGCTGCGGAACCAGTTTTTCGATTTGACGCCGGGGCCCGATGGGCTCACCACGGAGGGCGCCATGACAGCCCTCGCCTGGATCCCCAACTTCCTGACCCTAGCGCGGTGCGTATTGGCGGTCGTCGCCGCTGGTGCTGCGGTCGTGGCCGGGTTTGGCGGGCTTCTGCCCGTGAGGCTGCTGGGTGGGACATGGGATGGCTGGTTAAGCGGTCCGCAGCCGCCTGTCATCCTGGCGCTCAGCGATGCAATGCCAGCCGCCTACATTGCCTTGGTCACGTTCACGCTTGCAGCCATCACCGACCTGCTGGACGGATGGTTCGCGCGATCGCTCAACGCAGAAACCGCTTTCGGCGCCTGGCTGGACCCGATTGCTGACAAGCTGCTGGTGGGTTTGTCCCTCGTTGCTCTGACCCTTTTCGCCCACCCGGTCTGGATTATTGCCATACCCGCAATCACGATCCTGGTTCGCGACGGGTGGATTACCTATTTGCGGCACACCCGCGGCGGCGGATACGCGCTCCCCGTTATGGCGCTTTCAAAGTGGAAAACAGCGCTGGAGCTGACGGGTATAACCGTGCTGTTGGCCTATACACCCTTCTTCTGGACCGTGAGCGGCCATGGCCGCGGTTTTGCCAATCCCTCCCCCTTGCTCATGGAAACGGCGACCTTCTTCATCCCGATCGGTATCTCATCGCTTTGGGTCGCCGCGATGCTGTCGATGTATACGGGATGGCGTTACTGGCAGGCTTACAGGGAAGACGCGCCCACCGTATCCGATACGTTCGACTAAAGCGGCGCGTTCTCAAATGGACTCAGCGCGCCGCTTCAAGTCCTTGTTTTGACGCGCTTCCGAACGGCGAACCGGTGCCCACTTCGCCTGAAAGCGCTATAAGGCGTCGGTCGTTGTTTTCGCGCAAGTGTCCGTTCGCAAAAGGAGGCGTTTGCTCCGACATTGCCTTTGGCAACACACCCGGGACCAAAACCCATTGGCGACCGCGCCGAGGGGGAATGGCGCGGCCGCCTGGGGGTTTCCGACGGCCCGTTCCAAGGGGGAAAGAACAGACAGCCGCTTCACCATGGCAGGAGGGGGTCTGCCACACCTGACTTTACGCCTCTCGCTCTAACGGAGCATGAATCGCTGTCCGTCAATTGACACGATCGCCTCTACCAGATGTCAGATGGCGCCTTTGCGCTCGAAATCTCCAGCAGCCGCCGCCGTGTTGCCGGCGTTGCGTCCTCGGGGGCGGCGTCGGGTTTGACCCAGCAGACCGCCTCGATCTCCCCACGGCTCGTCGCCTCGCACGCGGTCCACTCGCCTGCCGCCAGGGCATAGAAGAGCACGTGGTCGTTGGGAAACACCCGATGGTTGGAAAACACGCCAACAAGGCTCGGCATACCCGTGATCTTCACGCCAACCTCTTCGACGAGTTCCCGCTCCAGGGCGAAGGCTGCCGTTTCCGCCCGCTCGACGCCGCCGCCGGGAAAGTACCACCCTGGCGTGTAAGTATGCTTGACCAGCGCCACTCGGCCATCCTCCCGATAGACGCACGCGCGAACACCCAATGTCATGGGGCGGGTCAGCCGGAACCAGCTCTGGAACATGCGCATGCGCACTTTACCCATGGATTTGCCCCCAAGACCGGTTGACGAAACGCCAGCACTCGCCAAATCACTCGCAGAGCGCTAAGGCCAACGCAGAGCCGTTCGTCGCTCGGTATAATCACCTCAAAGGAATCGTCCATGTACGCGCTTATTGCCATCGGTGCCGTTGTCGCGCTGTTTGCCATTCTGAACATCATCGATTTCAAGCGGCTCGACTAGTCAGGTCGTTCGAGGCTTAATTCTTGGTTGAAGTTATCGCATTTGCGTCACTGATCGGTGGATTGGTGATCCTTGCAGTTGCGGGCGATTTCCTCGTTGGCGGCGCGGTCTCCATCGCGCGGCACATGGGGATATCCCCTCTGGTCGCCGGGATATTCGTTGTCGGGTTCGGCACATCCGCGCCGGAGATGCTCGTTGCCGTCGATGCAGCCCTTGAAGGTTATCCCGAACTTGCCCTGGGCAACATCGTCGGTTCCAACATCGCGAACATCTGGCTGGTTCTCGGCCTGCCCGCACTGATCGCTCCGCTGGCAACCGGCGGCTACGGCCAGTCCCGCGCGCTTGTGGCAATGCTGGTTGCGACCGCGGTATGGATCATACTGACAGCCACAGGTCCACTTCATGCGGGCATTGGAACAGCCTTCATACTGGGGTTGGTCCTTTACGCGGCAATAACGCTTTACATCGTCCGGAAAGCGGTCGCGGCCGGCGTGGATGTGGGGCTGGACGATGACCTCGACCGGTTTGAATGGCCGAAGACGCTCGGCTACCTGATAGTCGGGTTGATCGGCCTCCCAATCGGCGCCCACCTCATCGTTGACGGAGGGGTGACGATCGCGCGCATGTTCGACGTGCCAGAGGAAGTCATCGGATTGTCACTGCTGGCAATCGGAACGAGCTTGCCCGAGATTGGTGCGGCGATCGCCGCTGCGCGAAAGGGCCATGGCGAACTCTGTGTCGGCAACGTGCTCGGTTCAAACCTCTTCAACATCCTGGGTGCAGGGGGTATTGTCGGGTTGATGGCTGGTTTTTCGGACACACCGATCCGCGTGACGGCGACGTTCCTCAATTACGACCATTGGGCCATGGCAGCCGCAGCGCTGACCCTGGCGGTCTACATCCTGCTGAAGGCACCAATTACACGCCTCGCAGGCGTCCTCCTGCTCCTGATCTATGCTGCGTACCTCTACGGGCTGGTCAATGGCTGGAACATTCTCGCGCTTTTTGGAGGCAGCCCTGCATAGGCCTGGAACCGCCCTTGTCACCGGCGCTGGCGCCCGCGTCGGCAGGGCCCTCGCCGAACGGCTGGGACAGGACAGCTGGTCAGTTGCTGTCCACTATAACCGCTCCAGCGCCGGGGCTTCAGAAACTGCAGAGACCATCAATAGCGGACCTGGACGCGCCGTTACCGTGCAAGCCGACCTCGCAGACGAAGCCGAGACGGCCGGTCTGATCGCGAAGGCACAGGCCTCGCTTGGCAAGCCGGTTACACTCCTGGTCAATTGCGCGTCCACCTTCCATGACGACAGCGCCCAGACCCATACGCGGGCCCAGTGGGACTTTCACATGGAAGCCAATTTGCGCGCGCCCATCCATCTGGCCCAGGAATTTTCCAACGCTTTGCCGGCTGGAGAAAAGGGACTGGTCGTGAACCTGATTGACCAGCGCGTGTGGAAACTGAACCCGCAATTCTTCACCTATACCCTCTCCAAGGCAGCGCTTTTCCAGGCCACAAAGACGCTGGCCCAGGCGCTCGCGCCGGCGATCCGGGTCAACGCTATCGGTCCTGGTCCAACCCTCGGCAGTATCCACCAGACGCCGGAGGAATTCGCCGACGAACAACGCCTGACCCTTACGGGAGAAGGCTCCAACCCGGAAGAAATCGCAAAGGCGCTCATGTATCTGATCAGTGCTGACAGCGTGACCGGTCAGATGATTGCATCCGATGGCGGCCAGCATCTCATGTGGCAAACCCCTGACGTTCCCGTTTGATGGATTTCTCCTCGGATACCTCGGCTCCGGCCCATCCCAGGGTGATAGAGGCCATGGCTGCCGCCAATACCGGCCATGAGCCCAGCTATGGTGCCGACCGCCAGGCCGAACGCCTCCGTGCCGTATTGGAGTCGGTGTTCGAAACCGTCGATTTCGACGTTTGGCTAACAGCCTCAGGCACCGCTGCCAACGCGCTTGCGCTATCGTGTTTCTGCCCCCCCACCGGTGCGATCCTGTGCCACCAGGAAGCCCATATCCATCGCGATGAACGCGGCGCTCCCGAGTTTTTCACAGGGGGCGGAAAGCTCCACCTCCTCCCCGGCAACGGCGCAAAGATCGACGAAACAGCGCTCCGTGAAGCGCTCGCTGCAATCGACCCGGGCTTCGTCCATGAAACGCCGGCCCATGTGCTATCGCTCACCAATCTCACCGAATGCGGAACGCGCTATAGCGGGGATGACATTGCGCACTATGCCGCACTCGCCCACCACGCCGGACTGGCCGTGCACCTGGATGGCGCCCGCCTTGCCAATGCACTTTGCTCCACGGCCACGTCGCCGGCCGATATCAGCTGGCGGGCAGGTGTTGATGTGCTCACGCTCGGGCTGACGAAAACCGGCGCCATGGGGTGCGAAATCATCTTGCTGTTCGGAAAGGCCCGCGAGCGTTTCATGGACCTGAGAGCCCGCGCCAAACGGTCGGGGCATATGCCGCCGAAGATGCGCTTTCTGGCCGCCCAGGCCCTCGCGCTGCTGGAGGATGGGCTCTGGCTGGAACTCGCCGCACACGCCAATGCCAGCGCCAGGTACCTATCAGGCGTCTTGTGCGCCCATCCCGGCGTCAGCCTGGCACACCCGACCGACGGCAATGAGGTCTTCGTGTCCCTGCCCGACGGTCTGGCAGGCCAGCTACAGGCGGCCGGCGCGCGTTTCTACCCCTGGCCGGGGGGCAGTCACCGCTTCGTTTGCGCCTGGACAACATCCGAGCAAGACATCGATGCCTTGCGCCCCGCTTTGTCTCGTTGAGCGTTCACATAAACGGGAACAGCGGTGATGCGACATAGCGGCAGGCGACGTGCATGTCTCTCCAGACAGCAGCCATCGGGCCCACACTGGAGAGCATCATGGAACGAAGCGAAAAACGCCTGGGGCACCTTGTGTCGCTAAGCAGCCTTGGAACAGCCGTATTTTTCCTGGTGTGCGCGGTGGCGACCGGTCCGGTCTCGATCTTTGCGCCATACTGATTGCGAAGACGGACCTCGGATCGGGTGATCGCCTGGCCGGCTGCTTGCGATAGCTAAAAGTTCTTGTAATGTTCGATTTCTCAAGAGGGGCCGCTTGACTTTGGGCCGCATCGAACAAATAAAGAACACATGGACCGTCAAGCGCTCAAACTCGTGGACGTCGCCGCCATGGCAGGGGGCACAGCCACCGGAACAAATCATGTTCATTTTCCCTATCAGCTTGGGACGCTGGGAGTCCATGAAATCGCGCCTGAAACCTATGGCGATGGCCCTGCTGCCCTTGGGTTTGCCCTCACAGCTGGGGGAGGCGAGTGCAGCGGTGCTCTCCTCTGGATCCGCGAGGACCGGTTCGTTCGCGATCGCGGGCGGCCTTGCGGCGATGGTCTCCGCGCCCTGGGGATCGATCCCGGTCGGTTGCTGACGGCAACGGCCCGGAGTTCCAGGGATGCTCTCTGGGCGACAGAAGAGGCGATGAAATCTGGTGCGGTGGGCCTGGTACTGACTGAGCTGGCAGGGGTCGATTTCACCGCCACCCGCCGTCTTGCCCTGGCCAGTGAAGCCCAGGCCAGTGCCGCCATTCTCTGCCTGCCGCACACATTGGAAGGAGCCACCGCTGCAATGACCCGTTGGCGGGTGCGCGCTGCCCCCTCGGCCCCCAACCGCCTGGCCCCGGGCCAGGTCGGCCGACTGCGCTGGCAGGCCAGGCTCGAGCGCGCCCGCAACGCCCCCCACGCCATTGGCAGAAGCCATGGATTGGAGTTCAACCATGAAACGCTTTCTATCGATCTGGTTCCCGGACTGGCCGCTGGACCGGCTCCGCCGCCTCAGGAAACGGGAACAGGCGACCTGCTCTCCTTCCCCGAAGGTGCAGGAACCGGCCTTGGCACAAGATCCCGCATCGCCAGGGCAGGCTAGGAACCAGCATACCGAAACCCAGCCCTTTGTTCTCCATGAGGCGGGCGCTGGGGGGATGCGTGTGGTTGCTGCCAATGGTCCAGCCCGGGCTGCTGGGATCGAGACCGGCCTCACGCTCAGCGATGCAAGCGCCCGTGTGCCACGACTTGCCAGCGCGGCGATTGACCGGGCCGCAGACCAGGCGGCGCTGACGCAACTTGCCAGGTGGATGGTTCGCTATACCCCGCTTGTTGCCCTCGATGGCCTGGACGGACTTATGCTGGAAACCACCGGCTGTGACCATCTCTTTGGCGGGGAAGAGGCGATGGCCGATGCCATTTCGACCCCACTCGCACGGGCAGGATACGCTTTCCGGATTGGGCTTGCCGATACTCCGGTGGCCGCCGCAGCCCTCGTCCGGGACGGACGCCCGCCGGGCGTAGGTCCTGCAATTGTCGCAGAAGGACAACAGCGCGAAGGCCTTGCTGATCTGCCGATGGCGGCGCTACGGTTGGCGCCCGACACGCTCACACTCCTCCGCCGGTTTGGTCTCACCCGCATCGGCCAACTCTATGGCATAGACCGCAAGGCCCTTAGCCGCCGCTTCCAGTCCAGGCAGGTCGCCGGCCAGGTCATGACCGTTCTCGACCAGGCCCTCGGCCTTCGCCCTGCGCCGCTTATCCCGCTGAGGCCAGCGCCTGACTATGCTGCCCGCCTGCCCTGTCCTGAACCCTTGATCGAACGTGACGGCATTCATGCCGGCCTTTCCGATCTCACCGAACAGGTTTGCGCCGACCTTTCCGCCCATGGCTGCGGCGCGCGGCGCTTCACCCTGCACGCCTTCAGGGCCGATGGCACGCTGGCAGCGGTGTCGGTCTCTGCCGCCCGGCCGGTCCGGACACCGAAGCACATTCTCGGCCTTTTCGCGGAAACCCTGGATACACTCGACCCCGGCTACGGGATCGACCTTCTTCTGCTGGAAGCGGACCGAACTGCCCCCATGGAAACGGGGATCAGGCCCCTCTCGACAGCCCTTGCGAGCAAGGCGATAGATGCCACCGATCTTGCTGCCTTGGCTGACCGGCTCGTAGCCCGGCTTGGCGATACACGCGTCTCGGTTCTGGCGCCCGAGGCGCGCCACCTGCCCGAGGCCGCCTGCCGCATCACACCCTTTCAGGGGCGTTTGCCCGACTGGCCCCGGGACAGACCCACCCCGAGCCAGACAATGGGCCCCCGTCCCCTCATGCTGTTCGATCGTCCAGAGCCTGTGGATGTGATCGCAGAGGTTCCCGACGGACCACCTCTCCGCTTCGTCTGGCGCAGGGTTCCAAGGCGCGTGGTGCGCGCCGATGGTCCAGAACGCATCGCCCCGGAATGGTGGACATATCTGGGTGATCCCCGTGCCGCTTCCCGGCACGATGGATCGCGCTCAGGGCTGGCTCTGGGTGATCCCCGTGCCGCTTCCCGGCACGATGGATCGCGCTCAGGGCTGGCTTTTTCTTCTGCCCCACATGCACCAGAACAGCCCCGGCAACCGCTCCCGCCCCTTGGTGCGAGCGCTCCGGCAGGCGCTTCAAAAACCTGGCTGGTGCCGAAGATGGACCCGCGCGCCGATGCCAACCATATCGAAAAGGCCCGGGCAGCCCTGCATGCTCCCAGACCGGAGACGCCGAGTGCTGGCGCTCTCTTGGCCACGTCCCGCCCCCGCGCCCGTGACTACTACCGGGCCGAAGATGCGGCCGGGCTCCGCTACTGGCTCTTCCGGGACGGGCTCTATGGCGATGGCCGGGGCGGTATGCCGGTGTGGTACGTCCATGGGGTAGGACCATGAGCCAAAGCCCATCCCAACCGTTGCGGGCCTATGCCGAACTCCAGGTCACGACGAATTTTTCATTCCTGCGGGGGGCGTCCCATGCCGAGGAACTGGTCCTGCAGGCCAAGGCGCAAGGGCTTGCGGCGATCGGGATTTGCGACCGGAACACCCTGGCTGGCGTGGTACGAGCCCACATCGCCGCCCGCACACATGGGCTCGCTTTACTGGTAGGCGCGAGACTCGATCTCGCCGATGGACTGAGCCTGATCTGTTATCCCACCGACAGGGATGCCTATGGCCGCCTCTCTACCCTGCTCTCAAAGGGCAAACGCGCAGCCAGGAAGGGAGACTGCCATCTCACGCTGGCTGATGTCATCAAGTATTCGGACGGCCAGATCTTCATCGCGCTGCCGCCCGATACGCCCGATGAAGCCTTTGAAAACAGCCTGGCCGATCTCGCCGCACAATGGGCTGGCAGGCTCTATATCGGCGCCAGCTATCGCTACCGGGGACAGGACCGGGCGTCCATTGCCCGGCTGGCCAGCCTTGGCGCCCGATGCGGGACGCCACTCGTCGCGCTCAATGACGTGCTCTACCATGCCCCCGAACGCCGCCCGCTCCAGGATGTGGTCACCTGCATCCGCGAACACTGCACCATTGAGACGGCGGGCTTCCGCCTGGAGGCAAACGCCGAGCGCCACCTCAAAACCCCTGAAGAAATGGCGCGGCTATTCAAGGGTTTCGAACCGGCCATTGCCCGCACCCTGGATATTGTTCGCCGCTGCAACTTCTCACTCGATGAACTCTCATATGCGTATCCAGACGAACCGGTCCCGCAGGGAAAGACCCCCCAGGACCATTTGGAGGACCTTGCCTGGGATGGGGCGGCCTGGCGTTATCCTGATGGTGTTCCGCCCCGGGTCGCCACCCAGGTTCGCAAGGAACTGTCCCTGATAGAGAGTCTGAACTATGCGCCCTATTTCCTGACCGTTCATGACGTCGTTGCCTGGGCCCGAAAGGAAGGAATCCTGTGCCAGGGACGGGGGTCGGCCGCAAATTCCGCCGTCTGCTTCTGTCTTGGCATCACAAGTGTGGACCCGGACCAGACCAACCTTCTGTTCGAGCGCTTTCTCTCCAGGGAGCGCAGGGAGCCACCCGACATTGACGTGGATTTTGAACATGAACGCAGGGAAGAGGTGATCCAGTATATCTATGGTCGCTATGGCCGGCACCGGGCCGCCCTGACAGCCACCGTGATCTGCTATCGCCCGCGCTCGGCCGTGCGCGAGGTGTGCAAGGCCCTAGGGCTGAGCGAGGATATCTCTGCCGCACTGGCAGGCACAGTCTGGGGAAGCTGGGGCCGAGACCTGGATCTGGAACAGGTCCGCAGAGCCGGTCTTGATCCCGCCAACCCGCTGCTCCTGCGGGCGATCCATCTCACGCGGGAATTGATCGGGTTTCCCCGCCACTTGTCCCAGCATGTGGGCGGTTTTGTACTGACCCAGGGCCCCTTGGTTGAAACCGTGCCTATCGGCAATGCCGCCATGGACGATCGAACCTTCATCGAATGGGACAAGGACGATATCGACGCCCTTGGCATCATGAAGGTCGATGTCCTTGCGCTGGGTATGCTTACGTGTATCCAGAAAGCCTTCTACATGCTGGAGTACTACAAGGGTGTCCGCCATCACCTGGCATCGATCCCCGCCGATGACACCGCCACCTATGACATGCTCTGTGAGGGCGACAGCCTGGGGGTCTTCCAGGTGGAGAGCCGGGCGCAGATGAACATGCTGCCCCGTCTGCGGCCGCGGCGTTTCTACGACCTGGTGATTGAGGTGGCGATTGTCCGCCCCGGCCCAATTCAGGGCGACATGGTCCACCCCTACCTACGCCGCCGCCAGGGCAAGGAGACGGTTCGCTATCCCCGCCCCTCTCCCGACCATGGCCACCCCATGGAACTCGAGAATATCCTCGGACGCACCCTTGGCGTGCCCCTGTTCCAGGAGCAGGCCATGCAAATCGCCATGGATGCAGCCAAGTTCACGCCCGATGAGGCCAATGGCCTGCGCCGGGCCATGGCCACCTTCCGCAAGGTGGGCACGATCCAGAACTACCAGGACATGATGGTCGAACGCATGATCGCCCGCGGCTACCAGCCTGAATTCGCCAAACGGTGTTTCGACCAGATCAAGGGGTTTGGCGAGTATGGCTTTCCCGAAAGCCATGCCGCCAGTTTTGCGCTGTTGGTCTATGTCTCATCATGGTTGAAGTGCCACCATCCGGACGTCTTCTGCGCAGCCCTCCTGAACGCCCAGCCCATGGGCTTTTATGCGCCTGCACAGATCGTCCGCGATGCCCGCGACCATGGGGTCACGGTCCTGGGCGTGGACGTCAACCATTCAGACTGGGACAATACACTGGAGCCAGCCCCCGACGGAGACGGCCTGGCCGTCCGATTGGGGTTCCGACAGGTGGAAGGGTTGCGCGAGGATGAAGCGAGCGCCCTCATGGCGGCCCGGGGCGAAGGGTTTCATACCGCTGAAGACATTCGCCGGCGGGGCGGGTTGATGCGCCGGTCACTGGAATGCCTGGCAGCCGCCGATGCCTTTCGCTCACTGGGACTGGACCGGCGCGAAGCACTCTGGGCGGTGCGGGGCGAGGCCAGGCCCGCCGCCCTCCCCCTGTTTGCCGCAGCAGATCTCGCGGAACAGGGAGGAGAGGCCGCCACCCGCTTACCGGCCATGCCTGCTTCCGAGCATGTGCTCCAGGATTATCAGACTGTTCGGTTGTCCCTGAAGGACCACCCGATGCGGTTCCTGCGCGCGCGCTATGGTGGCATGGGTATGGTGACCACGGATGAGGCCAACAACGCGGCCAATGGCGCCCTCATAAGGACGGCCGGCGTCGTGCTCGTGCGCCAAAAGCCTGGTTCGGCCAATGGCGTTGTGTTTGTTACAATAGAGGATGAAACGGGCATTTCGAACCTTGTTGTCTGGCAACGGGTGACCCAGCGCTTCCGGCCCATCGTGATGGGCGCTCGGATCCTCGCCGTCGAAGGCCGGGTCCAGCGAGCCGACAATGTTACCCACATCGTGGCAGAGCGGCTGGTTGACCGCACCCCCGATCTGTCTCTCCTGTCCGAGGATGTGGTCAATGATCCACTGAAACAGGCGCTTGCGAACGCCGATGAAGTGATGCGCCCGGTACCAGAAAGGAAAGGACCGCCACCGCGGTACACCAGCCGGCATAGCCATCCAAGGAATGTGCGGATTATTCCTCCAAGCCGGGATTTTCACTAAGGCAAGTTCGGAGCAAACGGGGAACGTTTGCGAACGGATACTTGCTCAAAAACAAACACGTAAAGCGTCGGCCTGGCGTGAAACGAAAGACCGACGCTTTAGGTCAACCCAAGGCCATCCCACCTTCGATCGCGCCTAGAACTTTGGTCCAGACCCGTTGCAGCGGCTCTGATTCCGGCATCAACTGGACTGAAACAGGAGGTATCACCTTGCGCAACCACGTCTTTATTACCTTCGGCCTCGTCATGGCCGGTATCTTTACCTGGCGCGCAATCGACGCCCTTGCTGAGCCCGGTTTTGGCGTCGCGGACGCCTATGTGCTCGGCGGGTTTGCCCTGGCCGGCGCCCTCATCGCTTCCGGCATAAGAGGATTGCTCCGCGCCAGAAACGCGACCGGCAAGGACGACGACATCTCCTGATGGGGGACGGCTAAGACCAAAGTCCCCCTTTCGTTTGCCCAATCGCTGGGAGAGGCTGCAAGCGCGACATAACGCGCCATAATTACCTCTGGGGAGGACATTTTGACAGACATGACTTCAACACAGGCCAATGACGGTCCAGCCAAACAGGCGATTGACGGGAAGGGATATTGGGCGGCCACCACGCGGCTCACGCTCTCGCTACTCGCCATCTGGTTCACGGTATCCTTCGGCTTCGGCATTCTCCTGCGCGACCAGTTGGATGCTTTCTCAATCGGCGGCGCCCCGCTCGGCTTCTGGTTTGCCCAGCAAGGCGCAATCTACGTCTTCGTCGGCCTGATCATCTATTACTGCTTCGCCATGAACCGGCTTGAGCAAAAATTCGGCATCGAGAGCTAAGCCATGGACCAGACTTTTTGGACATACTTCTTCGTTGTGGCGACCTTTGGGCTCTACATCGGAATCGCGGTCTGGGCCCGGGCTGGGTCCACCGAAGACTTCTACGTTGCGGGACATGACGTCCACCCCACGGTGAACGGCATGGCGACGGCGGCCGACTGGATGTCTGCAGCCTCGTTTCTTTCCATGGCGGGCCTCATCGCCTTCATGGGCTATGGCGGTTCGGTCTACCTGATGGGGTGGACCGGCGGCTATGTCTTGCTGGCCCTGTTGCTTGCCCCGTTCCTGCGGGAGTTCGGCAAGTTCACGGTGCCCGATTTCGTGGGTGACCGGTACTACTCCACCTTTGCGAGAGTCGTGGCCGTGATCTGCGCCCTGTTCGTCTCCTTC
>JBCBKE010000031.1:0-33429 GCA_038522375.1 Pseudomonadota bacterium | reverse complement strand
TTCGCCATGCTGTGGCTGACCATCGGTATGTGGTCGATGGGGCGCCGGGTGCAGGACAAGACGCGACAACAATCCACCATCGAGGAACTGCGCGCCCGTATCCGCACGCTTGAGCAAATCATCACCGACCAGGATCGCGACCTCAGACGCGATATTGACGGGCTTTAGACACGCAGCAACAGCAGGCGACCTTGTCGAAGACGGTGCCCAGCCAGCCGCGCTGCGTACCGTCTTCGAGAGTGTCGCCAAGCACGTAGGCGCGGAGACCCTTCACGGAGGTTTTGGCTCGACAGACGGCGTTGCAGCCCCTGAGCCATTGGAGTCTGCAGCACGCTGTCCAATCTCGGTGGTCTCTGGGGGTCCAAAGCTTATGAATGTCGCGCCCTCCATACCCTTGGCATCCTTGTTCGGGCCAACGAAATTCAAGGCCCCATCGGGGCGAACGGCGACGAGAACGTCTGACTTTGGACGATCGGCAAAGAACTCCTTCGTCCCGTACTTTTCCGTGAGGGTTGTCCGTGCGAACTGCCAGCCTCGGTAATGGTCCCTGATCACTGCGTCATAACCACGGCCACGCTGGATCAAGGTGCGACCTCGATTACCGACACCAAGCGATCGGGGATCGTCATCATCACCATCCTGGCTTGAAAGTTGAAAGACTTTGTGCCGACCCAATTCCGGTGCGAAATGCCCGCAAACGAGCGCGTTGTAAGGCTCGTTGGCGGTCAGCGCGATCGCGGTTTCGAAGCGAGCATGGTCAAGTCGAACCTCGGCGTCTTCGGACAAAACTTCGCCAAAGAAGGTTTCCAGACCGGCCTCGCGCGCGGGCCTCAACCGTCGCCAATTGCTATCGGCTATGATCACGTCGACGCCCGCAGCATCGAGCGTTTTCGCGAAATCGACGCTCCACGGCGTTGCGCCGACGATCAACACGCCAGGCTTACCCTTCCGGGCCAGTCCCAGCCAACGCGCCATGGGCCCAATGGTGAAACCGTGGAGGACAACCGTCGAAAACACCATCGCGAACGCGAGCGGGACAATCTGTTCGGCGCCGTAGATGTCAAAACTGGAATTACGCCCGAGATCGACCAGGAGCGTACCGAATAGCCCTGACACGGCAACCGCCACGACGCCGCGCGGAGCGATCCAGCCCAGCAGGAGCGCTTCATTGCGGGTGAGCGTCCCATAGGTCGAAATCCAGACCGATAGCGGCCTCACCATCAGTAGCATCACGAACAGGAATGCGAGCGTCCGCCAATTCAGGGCCAGCGCGATGATTTCGGGGGTCAGGTTTGCCGTGAGAATAATGAACACGCCAGACACCAGCAGGACAGCTATATCCTCCTTGAACTTTCGAAGCTCACTGAGGCCGGCGAGTTTCGAATTCGCCAGGTACATGCCGTAGGCAGTCACGGCGACCAGGCCGATTTCTTTTTCGATCGCTTCTGCGATTGCGTAACACAGGATGATGCTCGCAAAAATGATCGGCGCCTTGAGGTATTCCGGCGTTAATCCCGCCCCGAATGCCCGGACAATACCGTAGCCGAAAGCCATGCCCAACGCAGCGCCGAGGATCGCCGCAAACAGAACCCATGCGAAGGCTGCGAACACGCTCTCGCCGCTGGCTGCGACGCGAAACACCTCGAAGGCAGCGACAGCGAACAGGGCCCCGATGGGATCGTTGACGATCCCCTCCCACTTGAGGAACTGGCCTGGCCGGCCGCCTAGCTTGGACTGGCGAAGCAGCGGCATGATCACGGTTGGCCCGGTCACCACAAGTACGCCGGCGAAAACGACAGCGCTCGCCCAGTCGAGCCCTGCCACGTAGCGCGCCGCAAATGATCCCAGTACCCATGCGATAGGGCCACCGAGGAACACCATACGGCGGACCGCTGCCCCCGCATCGCGGAGATTCTCGAATTTAAGGACCAGCCCCCCCTCGAACAGGATCACGGCCACCGACAGTGACACGATCGGTCGGAGCAGATCGCCGAACTCCTTAGATGGATTCAGCAGCGAGCCTTCCACGCCGTAGTGGAATGGGCTGGACGGGTTCCCGAAGACGACGGCCCAGATAGGGCCAACCAACAATCCCGCCAGCGACATCAATACGATAGCAGGGGCTTGCAGGCGCCACGCAAGCCATTGGGCGCCGAGCCCCAGCGCCCCGATCATGGCGGCAGAAAAGATCAGGGACTGACCCTGTCCAGCAAGAAGGATTGCGTTTTCAGGCATGCGTCAGGATATCAATAGTTCCGCTCGTCCATCAGCAGTTTCCCCATCGGTAAAATCAAACCCGATATCTCGGGAACCGTAGTCGCCTTGTTCGTACCGTTCGATACGTTGCGCAAACCATGACTGGATATGGGCGAACAGCGCGTCATAGAACGGTTTCGGGTCATCGTCTGCAAGCGGAAGCGCGAATTCATATTCGGCCCCACCCTGTATCTCGACCGTAAACGTGTCTCCCGCCTTGCGACATTCAAGGGTAAGCCGCAGCCAATCTGTGCCCTGGCTCACGCGAACGGCGAAGCCGAAGGCAACCGGACCGAGCGGGCGAAACCCCCGGGGTGGTACTGAAAACGCACCGTCTCCGTAAGGTTTGGGTTCGAAAGGACCTGCGGGGGGAACAAGGTGGACACACACGCCATCCGTCGCGCCAAGATAGGCACAGAACCCTTCCCGCAAACTCTCAGCAAGCCCGCGAATACGGTTATAGTTTTCAGCGGCCAGCGCCTGGTAGCTTTCAACCGTTGCGAGCAACTCTTCAAAACGTCCCATAAGGCCCTCCTTTTCCTTGCGGAGGGCGCATGGTCCGGGGAATGAAGTCAAGCCGTGTCACCGACAGGCCGATGATCACACACCTTGGCTCGCGCCAGTTAGACGCGGATATAGCCCTGTTCCTCGGGCGGGAGCCGGGTCCC
Organism: Pseudomonadota bacterium; assembly: GCA_038522375.1. Lineage (GTDB taxonomy): Bacteria > Pseudomonadota > Alphaproteobacteria > Caulobacterales > Hyphomonadaceae > UBA5336. The sequence continues at coordinate 30,505 of JBCBKE010000031.1, read as the reverse complement.
ATCCTCGTTGTAGCCGGCCTCGCGGAGCAGCTCCACGGCCCTGTTCCAGTAGAACTGGAACCCGAGAAAAGCCAGCACGACGCCCGCCGCCGCCGCCGCCGAGAAGGACATCTCATGCCCCTGGATCGGCATGATGATCCACTCCTGGAAAAGGGCGAACACCATGACCATCATCGCCGATACGCCGCGGCGCGGAATACCGATCGTGAAAGTTGCCCAGATCGTCAGGGCTGCAAAAGCTGTCATCCGCATGAGCGAGACCTGCCAGAGCATGACGTCACCAGTGATCATCTCCGGCGTGAAATCTGCCGTCCGCAGCGCCATGAAGACGGCCATGAACCCTGTTGCGCCCGTTACAACCCGCTCTGACGTGCCCTTGGGCCAGTGCGTGATCGGCAGTTTCGGGAGCTCATTGCCAGCTTCGGCTTGGTTGGTCATCGTTGCCATGTCAGAACCTCCATTGCGGCCACCGTACAACAAGACCCTCAATCGTCGGTCTAGCGCGTCCTGCAATCTGGCGTGTTTCCGATAGGGTTGCGGTAATCATTCAGGCCACAACGCGCAGCGGCGGACCGTAGGCGAGGGCCTTGTCGAAATCTGCAACGCTTGGCTGTTGACCGTGAGGAACCGCAGCGCGGGCTGTTTCAAGGGCGAGGCGAGGCGAGGCACCCGTTGCAGCGGTCGAAAGCGCGATCTTGACGACTTCCAGCGCCTGGATCTCCTCCTCAACGACCTGCCCGAAGCGGTTGGCGAGTGGGCCGACCAGACCGTAGGCGAGGAAGACACCGAGAAATGTGCCCATCAATGCGGTCGCGATCATTGCACCAATGACAGCGTTGGATTGGTCAATCGCCGACATCGTCTTGATGATCCCCAACACAGCGGCGACAATTCCAAGGGCAGGAAGTGCATCGGCGACGACCCGAAGGGCGGTGACGGCCTGCATCCGTCTATGAAACACCGCTTCGCAGGACCGTTCGAGATGTTGTTCCATCCGACCCGCTGCCCCGCTACCGAGGGCCAGCAACCGGAAAGCGTCGCAGATTTGAGCGGTAACATCGGCGTCGAGAAGCACCCTGGGCGCGGCCTGGAAGCGCGGCGAGGCTGCCGGTGCTTCAATGTCCGCTTCCAGCGCGAGGGCCCCGCGCCGGAATTGGGTCACAAGCAGGTCGTTCAAGAGTGCAAACAGCTCCGTATAGTCCTTTTGACGCCATCGACTGCCCGTCAGGGCCAGGCCGATGCCCCGCATGGCCTCGGAAGCGACGGCCCATGAATTCCCGATCAACAGCGTCCCGAAGGCAGCGCCACCGATCAGGGCCAGTTCGAAAGGCAGGGCGGCGAAGACAGCGCTCGTGCCGCTGAACAGCAATCCGCCGGCGATGAGAGCCATCACGATCAAGAACCCCAGCACTTGGGTCATGGGTGGTATCCAGTTGGTTGCATCGTCGCCACCCTACCGGCTTGCTCTTAAGCGGAGATTGCCAGGCCCGGTTTCCCAGACCAAGCGCCATGGACGAGGACGTCCCTGCAGCCGGGGAATTGATGGGCCATTGTCGGCTTGATAGAAACACGCTCGGCAACCTCGCCGGCACGGCACTTGCTCGCCCTTGTTGCTGTGCTGGGAATGAAACGGGACGAAACAGACCATGACATTGGTGCGCATTGCAAAAACGGGGTTGGAGGCGTGGCGGCTGGTGGTCGTTGCGCTCCTGTCAGGTGCGATCGGTGCTGCGGTCCACGGCCAGCCGATACAGCCGGCGGGCGAGTATCGCACCTGCCCGATCGATCAAACGCTGGAAGGGATCGAAGTGGTTCAACCCGCGTGCGGAACTGTGGAACGTCCCACCGTACCAACTTCCTATCAGTCCCTGGCCGACCTTCGCTCGGCCCAGTCGACGCGAGATCGATTCCGCAGCCAAGTCGCAAACTATGGTGCGTGCGTATCAGACTTCATCGACGACCAGCGTCGTCCTGGCGCCGATGCCATGTCCCGCGCGCCCGACCAGGCCGCATGCGCTCACGCCTGGGCCGAACAGCAGGCAACCGAATTGGTGCGGGAAGTCGGCTATGCCTGCATTGATTTCTCCAACCGCTCGATGACCGACAAGACGATCGCCCCGTGGTCTGGTGACTGCTTCCCCACAAGCAGGCCCGACCAGGGATAAAGTCCGCCAGTGCTTGATCTTTCGGCAACCGCCCCTGATGAGGGGGCATGCATGAACACGACCCGCCTCTCGGAAAACCGCCAACGCCGGATGACCCAGACAAGGGTGGCCGGCCCGACAGGCGGGGCGCGTTCAGGCTTCTGTTTTTCGCCCTCGCCGTTATCGGCGCAGGCAACACCATGCTCATCGCGGCAGTCCTGCCGCCTCTGACCCGGGAACTCGCCCTCCCCGACTGGATGGCAGGAGCAATATTCTCTCTCTCAGCCGCGGTATGGGTTGTAATGAGCCCTTTCTGGGGGACCCGCAGCAATAGCTGGGGCCGGCGCAGGGTCGCTGCCTTGGGTCTTGCCGGCTACGCCGTGTCGATGCTGCTGTTTGGCACGGTTGGACAACTCGCACTATCGGGCGCGATTGCCGGACCACTCGTCATTTTCGGATGCTTGCTGGCATCGCGGTCACTGTTTGGTCTCTTTGGATCTGGAACCAATCCAGCCGCACAGGCCTACGTCGCTGACCGGACGTCACCCGAGCGGCGTACAGAGGAGATAGCGTCAGTAACGGCCGGTCACAGTTTCGGAACTGTCGCGGGGCCGGCATTCGCCGCCGCTGTCGCTGGCATTGCCGGACTTCTAAGCCCGGCCTTCCTGACGGCCGCCATGGCCGCCGTGGCCGCGTATCTGATCCTGACACGGCTTCCCGAGGACAGTCCGCCCAAGGAGAGTGCGCTTCGGCCCAGTCCGAAACTGATCAATCCACTGTGGTGGGACACGCGTATCCTGCCATTCGTTCTCTTCTCAGTCTCGTTATCGCTTGTCACAGGCGTGATCTTCCAGACCTTCGCCTTTGCCATCATGGACAAGTTGGATGTGGGTGGCACCGAAGTGAACCAGTTCACAGGCCCCGCCTATTCGGTCGGAGCGATGGCGACACTCCTCGCCCAACTGGTGCTGATCCCAAGGCTGAACCTTTCGAACCGCAACCTGATGGTGGCGGGAGCGGCCTGTATCTGTGTCGGCGCCTTGGCGATCATCCCGACCCGCGACTTTGCGGTGTTGATCATGGCCCAGTTTGCGATCGGCATGGGCCAGGGCTTGAGCCGTCCCGGCTTTTTCTCCGGCGCATCCCTGGCGGTTGGCCCCGAAGAACAGGGTGATGTGGCAGGTGTCATGGTTGCCACAAATGCGATCGGCTTTGTCGTGTCGCCGCTCTTTGGACCTTACGTTTATGAATTCGTCAGCAGGGAAGCGCCGTTTCTGATGGCGGCCGGGCTGCTTGCAATCATGGCCGTCTACGCCCAGTTCGCGGTGAAAGACACGCCGGAGGCGACCGCTCAGCCGGGCAAACCCGATATCGCGCCTGACTGAGACACACCCAGAACGTGTGCGAGCATGGCTTCTGTCGGAAACCCATCTGCGACAAGTCCACGATCCTTCTGATAGCCACGTAGCGCAGCCTTCGTTCCCCGACCGGCAATACCGTCGACAACCCCAGCGTCGTAGCCGAGATCATTCAGCCTGGCCTGCAGAAACTTGATCTGCGCAACGCTGAGGAGTTGTGCATCCCTTGGCCAGGGCGTGAGTGGCCCCTCCTGCCCGACCACGGCATTCGCCAGTGTTCCAACGGCCAACGCATAACTGTCGGCCCGGTTGTAGGTCTTGAACACATCGAAGTTCTTGAACAGCAGGTACTTCGGCCCCGATGCCCCGGCCGGCGCCCAAAGCTCAGAGAACTCGGCGCCATTGGTTTCGAATGTATCGCCAGTCATCGGCCGGATGCCGAGGCTCAGCCATGTGTAGACCCGCCGGTCCTGGCCGTCCGCCAAGCCGTAATCGAACCCCTCGGGAAGGCGAACTTCGATACCCCAGGGCTGGCCGTACCGATAACCCGACACTGCCAGGTATTTGGCAGCGGATGCCAACGCATCAGCAGGGTTCGACCAGACATCCTTGATCCCGTCGCCTTCAAAGTCTTCCGCGTAGGCAAGAAAGGTCGACGGCATGAACTGGGTCTGGCCCATGGCGCCCGCCCAGCCGGAAATGAGTTGGTCGCGGCTCGCCTGACCAGCTTCGACAATCTTCATCAGGGCGAGAAGTTCACGCTCGGCGAACGACCGACGACGGCCTTCGACGGCCATGTTCGCGAGCGTATTTGCGGCGTCAAAGTTACCGATGTAACCGCCATAGCTGGTCTCCATCCCCCAAATCGCCACCAGCACCTCCCGATCGACCCTGTAGCGACGCTCCAACTGGTCAAACAAGGTAGCATTGTCCACAAGCACAGCGGCGCCATCGCGTTTGCGCCGGTCGCTGACAGCACTGTCGAGATATTCCCAGATCGGTTTCGCGAACTCGGCCTGGTCGCCAATGCCCGTGGCGGCCGTCTCGGCGCCTGAACTCAGGTAGAGATCCAGGGGTTCGAGATCGGCAAGCAACGCGATTGCGACGTCAGGTGAACGCCCATCTGCGATCGCCCGGTCGTAGAAGGCCAATCGCCAGCGGTCCATGTCTGTGTTTCCCGTCGGTCGAAAGTCCGGAGGCGGGGGTGGTGAAGTCGGTTCGGGGACAGGCTGTGGTGCCGGCTCGGGCCCTGGAGACGGGACCGGAGCAGGTTCGGGCAGAGGCTCGGCCACGGTCGCACTTTCGCAGCCGACAAGGGTGAGGGCGAAGCCGGACAGCAACATCCAGCGCAATCGGGGATCACTCATGGGCCGCATCCTTTACCCTTCCAACGCAAGAACCGTGCAGACTACACGTTGACGATCACGTGTCAGGACGGTATCTGCACGCCTTTCGTCAATCCGAACACCCGAAGCGAGCCAGACCCATGAAGGTGCGTTCCTCCTTGAAGGCCCTCAAAACCCGCCACCGCGATTGCAAGGTGGTTCGCCGCCGCGGCAAGGTGTTTGTGATCAACAAGACCGATCCTCGCTTCAAGGCAAGGCAAGGATAGGGCCCGCGCCCAGTTACGTCGCTAGCCGACCTTGGCCATGGCCTCAATCGTCCTTTTCGATCTTGGCAATGTGGTGGTCGATTGGGATCCCATGCGTCTTTATCGATCCCGCTTCGACACAAAGGCCGAAGCGGAAGTGTTCTGCCGAGACGTCTGCAACATGGCGTGGCATGTGAACCATGACCGCGGCGTATCGATGGCCCAGAACCGGGCGCCTTTGATCGCAGCCTATCCCCATCATGAAAACCACATCGTCGCCTGGGACACCCATTGGCTGGATATGTTCCACGGGTACGTTCCGGGCGTGCCGGCGCTGATCGCCCGATTGGAGGAAGCGCGGATCCCGCTTTACGGGCTCTCGAACCTCCCTGCCGAAAAAGCTGGCCCGACCTTCGACGCATTTCCGATGATCCGGGTCTTGCGGGACGTGGTGGTCTCGGGCGCCGAGAAGGTCGTGAAGCCAGATCGGCGTATTTACGAGATCGCGCTTTCGAGGATGGGGTCGCCGGATCCGTCACAGGTGCTGTTCGTTGATGATCGCCGGGAAAACATAGAGGCAGCTGCAGCGCTCGGCTTCCTTGGTCACCAGTTTACCGGAGCCGAAAGCCTCGAAGCCGCCCTGGTTGCGACAGGTTTCCTGTAACCTGATCTGGTTCCTGTTGCTGTGGTTTAATGGCAGGGGGCTTGCCCGCGGTAATTTTTGTATATACATCTGTTATACATTGCATAGGCGCAAGGACAATATCACGTGGCCACCCTGAAGAAGGCGAAAAAGAAGTCCAAGAAGGACAGCCAACTCGTTCTTCGGATCGATGGCAAGACACGGGATGCGTTCGTTGCCCTATGTGAAGACCTGGACACCAGTGCGGCCAGGGAAGTTCGGGGATTCATCAAATCCTTCTTGCGCAAACATGGCGCTGAAGGCGAGCCCGACAGTTAATCCGCACACAAAGCGATAAAGGAGCCCTCCATGGCCAAGAAGAAAGTCAAAGCGCTGAAGAAAGAGATCAAGACCCGCAAGAAGCGGATCTCGACACAGGAAACGAAACTGAAAAAAGCGCGTCGCGCCCTCAAGAAAGCGGCGTAGGCACAAGCAACGATCACGCCCCCGTGCCAGGGTTTGCAGTCTTGCATTCCGGCCGGGACGCGAAAGACGATTGACCCGCTGGTCTCTACAACCAGCGGGTTTTTTGCGCTCACCGCTTGCTGAGTCTCCGGCTGGACGACACACTCCCTTAAAACGAATAACCTTGGGAGGATTAGAATGGCTGATACCCAGCACCCGGTTGAGGACGGCGCTATCGCGGACCCCTGGACACTGCCGATTGAAACGCTGGACGTTGCGCGGTCAGAATTGTTCCTTAACGACAGGCATGGTGAGTATTTTCGCCGTCTGCGGCAGGAAGACCCGGTCCATTACTGCCCTGATAGCGAGTTTGGTCCCTACTGGTCCATCACCAAGTATGACGACATCGTCGCCGTCGATTCCAACCACAAGGTATTCTCCTCGGCCGGCAATATCGTGATCGGCGACCAGTCGCCGGAATTCGCGATCCCCATGTTCATCGCCCAGGATCCACCTGTGCACGATGTGCAGCGCAAGACCGCCCAGCCCGCTGTGGCGCCATCCCAGCTTTCGGAACTGGAAGCGCTTATCCGACAACGGGTGTGCACCATCCTCGATGACCTGCCCACCGGCGTTCCGCTCAATTGGGTCGACCATGTCTCCATGGAACTGACGACCCAGATGCTGGCAACGCTCTTCGACTTCCCGTTCGAAGACCGACACAAGCTTCCCTACTGGTCCGATGCGGCAACGGCCTCTCCCGCCGTCGGTGTTCCCGGTGCAACCTTCGAGAAGCGCCATGAGATCCTGAGCGAATGCCTCGAATACTTCACCCGGCTCTGGCACGAGCGCGCGGCCCAACCTCGCAAATTCGACTTCATTTCCCTGCTGGCCCATGGTGAGGAGACCAAGGACCTCATAAACAAACCGATGGAATATCTGGGCAATCTTGTCCTGCTCATCGTTGGCGGCAATGACACGACTCGCAACTCGATCTCCGGCGGGGTTATCGCGCTGAACAAGTTTCCGGATCAGTACGCCAAGTTGAAAGCCAATCCTGACCTCATTCCAAACATGGTGTCGGAAATCATCCGCTTTCAGACACCCCTTGCCCATATGCGGCGCACGGCGCTGGAAGACATCGAATTCCGGGGCAAGCAGATCAAGAAAGGCGATCGGGTCGTGATGTGGTACATTTCCGGCAACCGGGATGAGACCGTTATCGAAAACCCCGATGCATTCATCATTGATCGCCCGAATGCCCGGAGGCACGTGGCGTTTGGATTCGGCATCCACCGGTGCATGGGCAACCGCGTCGCAGAGATGCAGCTTCGCATCCTCTGGGAGGAAATCCTCAACCGCTTCGACCGGATTGAACTGGTGGGAGAACCTGAGCGCGTGCCCTCCAACTTCGTGCTCGGCTATACGGACGTGCCGGTCATCGTGCATCCAAAGTAAGCGCGCGCCATGGGATGGGCATGAGAGAGCAGAGCCCTGCCTTGCTCTCGTCAACAATCACGCCATACTCCGACCCATGCTGAAAATGCTCTCCATCATCGCGATCCTGCTCGCGGCCGGCCCATCCGATGAGATGTTCGACAAGCTGAGGAATGCTCCAACGCCCGAAGAAGCCGAAAGCGTCGCGTCGGACATCTGGGCCTCCTGGCTCGAGAGCGGCTCGCCCACCGTGGACTTGTTGATGGAAAGAGCCGTGGCCGCCGAAACCGCAGGAGACCGGCCCCATGCCCGGGCGCTTTACGATCGGGTCATTCTGATCAAGGCCGACTATGCGGAGCCCTGGTATCGGCGGGCAGCCCTGTTCTACGCCGACGACCAGCTTGATGAAGCCCTGCGCGACCTTAACGAGACCCTGTCGCTCGAACCACGCCATTTTGGCGCCTGGTTCGCCCTCGCGACTCTCTTGGAACGTCTGGGTTCAGAGGAAGAAGCCCGGGACGCTTACCGCGAAGCCCTGGCCTTGCACCCTCACTGGGAACCGGCGAGGCGGGCCGCAGGACGCCTCGACAAGGACATCCTCGGCACGGCGCTCTAAATCATGAAATCGGGGGGACGGATGCTGCTGACGGCTTCTGCTTTGGCTGCAACCTTGATGGGAACCAGTGCTTGCGTTCACAGTGCGGTTTTCAGCGCTCGCGTGGAGGACAACTATCCGGCAGCCGGCACGCTGGTTCCCGTGAACGGCCATGATGTGCACGTCTTGAGGGCAGGCGAGGATGGGCCTCCGGTCCTGATGATCCACGGCGCCAGCGCCAATGCGCGCGAATACAGCTGGAGCCTCGCACCTCGGCTTTCCAGCGACCACAGGGTTTTCATGGCCGACAGGCCGGGACATGGCTACTCCGAACGACCACCGAACGGGGAACAACTCGGCGTACAAGCCGATCAGATGGCCGGGATACTGGCCGCTTTCGCGCCTGAAGAACCCGCCATTGTTGTGGGGCACTCGTTCGGTGGAGCGGTCGCCCTTCGGCTTGCATTGGACCACCCAGAGCGTGTGAAAGCCCTTGTCCTGTCGGCGCCCGTCTCGCACGACTGGGGCGGCGGCGGCGAGGCGTGGTACAATGAGTATGCCAGCCGGCCGGTTCTCGGCCACGTGTTTACCCAACTGGTTCCGCTTGTCGGTCCGTCAGTTTCGAAGAACGGCGTCAGGAACGTGTTCAGCCCCGCTCCTGCTCCAGACAACTACTATGAAAATTCCGCGATCGCGCTGCTTTTCAGGCCGCCGAACTTCCGCGCCAACTCCCGGGATGTAAGCGCCTTGCGCGGCGAGGTTCAGGCTCAGCAGGACCGCTATGACACGCTGGCCATGCCAATCGTGGTCTTCTCCGGTGCCGGAGACACCGTGATCAAACCCCAGCTCCATGTGGGTCAACTGAAACACCAGGCGCAGAACCTGACTCTGGTTGCCCTACCCCATGAGGGGCACATGCCACATCACGGCGAGGGCGCAGCCATGGCCGATGCGATCCGGCGTCTTGCACAGGGGCTTTCCCCGCAGACGCCTCAGACTGTGGCCATCGGCGCCGGACCAGAGTAGAGCCTCGCGTTTCGGATACAGTGCTGGCAGGAGACCGCAATGGACGGCGATACGATCCAACTCACGGAAACGACCCGTGAAAAACTGAAACAGACCGTGGAGCGGATCGAGCGTTTGGAGGAAGAGAAGAAAGAGGTCACTGAACAGATCAAGGAAGTCTACTCAGAGGCCAAGGCGTTCGGCTTCGATACCAAGGCCCTGCGTCAGGTCGTGCGCTTGCGGAAAATCGACCGTCAGGAACGTGAGGAACAGGAAGCGGTCCTCGACACTTATCTGCTCGCCGTCGGCGAACTCTAGCGGCGAGACCGGAATTGCCCCGTGATGTCGATGAGCGAAAGAAGCGGCGCGCCCTGCGCAAGCTTCGGCGTGCCGCCGACCTTGCGGAGCAAGGCCTCGGCCCTCCTTTGTCCGATTGGGAAGTGACGTTCCTTGAAGAGTTGGAAGAGCGGATCGAAACCTATGGGTCTGCCTTTGCCGATCCGACGAAGGGAAACCTCGAAGAGCCTCTTTCGGCCCTGCAACAGCGGAAGCTGAAGGAAATCGACAAGAAAGCACGCGGTAAATCAAAGGGTTCAAAGGCCCAGCCGCGGAAGGGTCTGCCTCGAAAGACCATGAAGCCGGTCAGAAGCCTGAAACAGACACCTGGCAAATCTGGCGATATAGCCGGCCCTGACGCATCCGAAACGCCAAGACCGACGCTTTCAAGCGTACCGGATGTCGACGGCGGAAAGCCGGACGACAGGGGCCCTGGAAGGGGCAAAACCGAGCAACGCCCCACCTTCCGCGTCATCGTTGGCGGCAGGAAAGACTGAACCTCCGCGCGGACCGTCGCGTAGTAAGATAAAAGGCAGAAGGAACGCGCATGAAATCGGTTGTCATCACCGGAGCCTCGACGGGTATTGGCAGAGCCATTGCCGAACACCTTGCTGCGCAGAAGTGGATCGTGTTTGCGGGCGTCCGAAAAGAGGCTGACGGTGCGCCTTTGGTGGAAGCGCACGACAATATCAGGCCCATCCTCCTTGACGTGACAAAGCCTGACCAGGTTGCAGCGGCCGTTCAATCGGTAACGGAGACCTTGGGTGAGCGAACACTGGATGGGCTGGTCAATAATGCCGGCATCGCAATCATGGGACCTTTGGCGCTGCAGCCCATGGAGGAAATTCGCGCGCATTTCGACGTGAATGTCTTCGGGGCCGTTGCGACCACTCAGGCCTTCGCGCCCCTGCTGGGGATGGACCGCGACCGGATTGGGTCCCCCGGACGCATTATCAACATCACAAGCAATGGTGGAAAGGTCGCCTCGCCGATCCTCGGTGCCTATACGGCCACGAAGCACGCCATGGAGAGCATAACCGATACGCTCCGCCGGGAATTGATGCTCTACGATATCGATGCCATCGCCGTCGGTCCCGGCGCGGTAAAGACGCCGATCTGGGACAAGGCGGATGAAAAGGCTGCCAATGCGCCTTACCAGGATACTGAATGGGCGGACCCGGTTCGGAAATTCTCCGAGATTTCGATGTCGTCAGGTCAGGACGGCCTCGATGCACACGTGATCGCCAAGGTGGTTGAGAAGGCACTGACAGTTTCCAAGCCGAAAGCCCGCTACGCGCCGGTTCAGAACAAGTTGACAAACTTTACGATCCTGACCCGGCTGCCGAAGCGCTGGGTTGACCGGATCTTTGCGAGCCGATTGGGTCTCAATCGCCAAACGGCTTGATCGGTTTGGCGGTCGTACCGGGCGGACGCGAAAGCGGTCGTACACGGGTTTCAAGGTGTTCGACAATCATGCCGGCGACGTCCTTACCCGTCGCTGTTTCGACCCCTTCCAGCCCCGGCGATGAATTCACCTCAAGCACCTTGGGACCAGTCGAACTCTGCAAGATATCAACACCGGCCACGGAAAGTCCCAATGCCTTGGCCGCCGCACGGGCCGTTTCTCGTTCCTCCCGCGTCGGCTTCACGAGCATGGCCGAACCACCCCGGTGAAGGTTCGAACGAAATTCGCCTTCCGCGGCTTGGCGCTTGATTGCCGTCACCACCTTGTTGCCAACCACGAGGCAACGGACATCGGCACCGCCAGCCTCGGCGACAAACTCCTGGACGAGGAAGTTGGCATCCAGTCCACGAAAGGCGTCGATCAGGCTTTCGGCTGCCTTTCTGGTTTCAGCGAGAACAACGCCCTTACCCTGGGTCGACTCCAGCAGCTTCACGACGACGGGCGCGCCACCAGCCAGGTCAATCAGGCCGCGGGTATCCTTTGGCGAGTTGGCGAAAGCGGTGATGGGCATGCCAATACCAGCAACGGACAGGCGCTGGTGGGCCACCAGCTTGTCCCTTGACGCTGCAATGCCATCCGGCGTGTTCAGGCAATAGGCGCCCGTGCCGGCAAACTGACGGAGGACCGCCAGCCCATAGGAGGTTACAGATGCGCCGATGCGGGGGATCACAGCATCGTAGCGCTCGAGTATCCGGCCATCATAATGGATTTCAGGCACCAATGTGCCGATCTTCATATAGCACCGGGTCGTGTTGATCGCTTCAATGACATGCCCCCGCTGCATCGCCGCCTCCATCAGCCGGCGGCTGGAGTAGCTGTCAGGTTCTCGGGTCAACATTGCGATGCGCAGCGGGCGCTTGACGGGCCGACGCTTTGGAACCGCCTTGTAGGCATCGAAAGACAGGTGCGGCTGGGCGAAGGACTGGTTGGGATCGACAACCATGTCCCCTGCGATTGCTGTTCGACCGATGAGCATGCGGAAAGACATCGTTTTGCGATTGGTCAACGTGATTTCCGCCGGCCAGCGCCGACCACCCATGGCCAATAGGCTTTCAATCACGTAGCGCAGTTCAGTGTCGCCGTTTGAACTGGTGACGTTTCGGCGGTCAACGACCCTCGCCGAACAGGTCAACTCGAGATTCGGGTCGTTAGGATCGGGCTGCATCAGGAAACGAACCTGGGGATTATTTGCCGGTCCGAATGGCTCCACTGCCCGGGCATGCAGGGCTGAGGAGCGCGCTCCCGTATCGACCTTTGCCTTGATTGCCGGCAATCCAAGGTCCGGCAGGGCCAACCATTCTTCCCATCCCAGCGTAAACGCGTCTGGCATGATCATTCTCCCTTGCAAGGCTTAGCTAAACCGGCCCCGGCCATAGATAGCGTGATCAGGTTCGGGGCTACGACCAATAGTTGCCCGACGAATTTATAATGCGACTAAGTTGCAAATGCACTTGTACGGCGGGTGTAGTATCGAAACCGGGAGACCAATTGACCGGGCTCAAAGCTTGAAGGAGCATCCTATGTGCCTACCCCTCGATGACGCCGCTATGGTGTGCTGGCTGAAGCGTCAGGTCAGTGTCCTGGAAGCGTGGCGGGAAGAGCTTGCCTCTCGGCCCGACGTCGATCTGAACCAGATCCAACAGGTCGAAACGCACTACCAGTGGTTGACATCCGAGATACGCCACATCGAACCGCGGATGACACGAACAGACCCTGCTTCAGCGCGCATCATCAATCTTCGTGCATGACAGCCGCGGCTGGCCGCCGGCGATGCCTCGAACGGCCCTGAAACGTCATGGGTGACACCGGGCTATCTCCTCGGCCATCGGTCTACGCGCGACGCTGTTTGTCGGCATCGTTCTCCGCATCGGCGGCCTGCAACCGGATCCGACGGCGGGCTTTTTCTTCCGCCTTCCCGTCAAGCTCGACATAGTTGTAGGCGGCCGCTCCGTAGGCGCTGTAGTAGTAACCGTAATCGTATCCTGCGGTTTTTGCATCGAACTTCATCAACACCACACCGAGGACATTCGTTCGGCTCTCGTAGAGACGTCCCAGGGTGCGTTCAACGGCCGGGCGCCGGATAGCCCCAGCCTGGATCACGATCAGGGCCCCTGAACATGACGCCCCCAGTAGCGGAGCATCGGCAAAACTGAGTACGGGGGGCGAATCGACGATAACAATATCGAACGCGTCCTCGGCGTCTCGCACGACCTGGCGCAAGCGTGGGCCGGACAGGAGTTCGGCCGGGTTGGGCGGAATCACACCGCTGGGCAGGAGCCAAAGGCCCGGGGTGTCAGACCGAATTGCATGGTCGCGCAGGGACGCATCGCTCGTCAGCAGACCTGAAAGACCTATCGACGACTTGTTTTCCACCACAAACGACGGCTTACGCATGTCCGCATCGATGATCAGCACGGAACGACCGATCCGCGCAAAGGCCCGAGCCATGGAAATGGTCGTCGATGTCTTTCCTTCACTTGGGCGGGTACTCGTCACGAGAAGGCTTTTCGGAGCGCCCCCATCGGTGGTGAATTCAAGCGCTGTCCGTGCCGACACAAAGGCTTCGGATATCCCGGATTTGGGATCGTCCAGGGAGTCGATCACCAGTTCGTTCTTTCCGGCAATCTTCGGAATGATCCCGATCGCCGGCAGTCCCAATTTCTTCCGAATGTCCTCCGGTGTCTTGATGGTGTCATCCACATAGTTGAGTGCAAAGGCGGCGCCGATACCGAGACCAAAGCTCACAATGAAAAACTGGAGCAGCGTTCGAGGCAGGTTGGGCTCGAAAGGAAAGGTCGGAACGACAGCCCGGTCAACGATCGAAACCTGGCTCGAGCCGACACCCGAAGCGATACTGACTTCCTTGAGCCGATTGAGCAGCGCTTCATATTGCGATCGGTTGGTATCCACCTCACGCTTCAGGATAGTGTAATCGATCCGCCGATTACGCTCACTCTGAACGTCATTCTTGAGTTGGCTGACACGATCCTGAAGCGATCGTTCCCGCGCCAGGGCAGCATTGTACTCGCCCTCTAGCGCAATCACGATCGCCTTGCTTTCCTCTCGCAACTCCTCATCGATAGCGTCGATCCGAGCTTGCAGGCGGACCATGTCGGGGTACTCGGGCTTGAATTTGCCGAGCAGTTCCTGGTACTCGGCCGCAAGGTCAGACCGGCTCGCGCGAAGGCGCTGAAGGTCACTACTCTCTAGTGATTGGCTTGATGCTGGATTATCCCTCGCCTGCAGGAACCGCTGCTCTTTCTCGATCCGCTCACTCTCGGCATCGGCAAGGTCGGCATTCAAGGCAATCAGGGATTGGGTATCAAGGTTCACCCCACCGGTATCGCCAGTGTTGAGGTCGAGGATTCCCTGGCGCTCTGCGTAGGCGACCAATTCGCGCTCCGATTTCTCAAGGGCAACCTTTGTTACCGCGAGTCGTTCCTGAAGAAACTCCCGGGCATAGGCAGTTGTGTTGTACTTCCGCTCCAGCGCCGACTGTATGAAGTTCTCGACTATTGCGTTCGCGATTCTCGCGGTTTCCGTTGGCGAGGAGCTTATGAATTCCACCCGCACCACCCGGCTGCGGCCTTCCGGAGTGACCCGCAACCCGTCCAGAATGGTCGATGTTGCACGGTCGAGGCGCTCGACGCGGGTCAGGGTCTGGTCAGCGTAAAGGGGATCGGACGGCAGGTCGAGGAGGTCGGCCACGCGTTCGGCAAGGGTGCGGCTTCGGAGCAACTCGTACTGGGTCGCCATGTACTCTGCATCTGCGACAACCACGGGATCGACGCTCGCACCCTCCAGAATCTGTGTTTCCTCGCGCTGGATCTCGATGGTCGCAGCGCTTTTGTACATCGGAACTGACCGTATCGCCGTCATCGCGCCCACCAGCAGACCGCAGAGCGTGATGGCAAGGATCAGCCATTTGCGACTGAGCAGGATTTGTACGACCGCCCAGAAATCGAACCCGCTATCTTCAGGATCCACGAATTCATCATCCCGCGGATGCAGGAAGTTCGATGGGGTCTGCTCCCGCAAGGGAACCACGCCGGTCATGGGCACGCTCACCTGGCGTCGGAAATCCCGATCGTCATTATAGCTCATTTTTCCGGCCTGCTCCTGCGAGGGCGATGGTTACCGCGACTAGAGGGCAATGAACAAGGCCAGCAGCGGAATCGACCTGAGGAATTCGCGATAGTTCCGGCGCGCCTCCGATCCATCCATAACGATAATATCATTGGAAAAAACCTGGGGGTCTTCCGCAACGCCCTCACGGATCTTCAAGAGATCAAAGCCCGCGGCTGTTCTTTCGCCATCGATCGTTCGAAAAACGACGACCCGTCTCGGATTTGCCGTGTCGGACGGCCCCCCCGCCAACGCGATCGCTTGCAACAGCGTCAATTCCGTATCGACTGGATAAAGCCCTGGTTTCGAAACAGATCCCTCGACGGTGATTTCGCGACCAGAGTCCATGGACTCTGCCACGACAATGTTGACGTCCGGATCCTGCAGATAGGTCTCCCCAAGCTTCTGCTCCAGGAGATCCGATAGCTCATAGGTGCTAAGGCCCATGGCGTTCACTTCGCCAACGAGGGGCATCTTGATGCGGCCCAGATAATCAACCTGGTAGCGACCATTGAGTTCAGGCACACCGAAGACGCTGACTTCAAGAAGGTCGGCCGGACCGATGAGAAGGTTGTCGAGTTCAGCCTGCGAGATCTTTGGTTCAATCTGCGGAACGGCCAGCGTTTCGGGCAATTCCGACCGCGGCGCGGCACAAGCGCCAAACAGCATCGATATCACCACGGCAAATGCGATTATGCTCGGTCTCGACATGACGTTCCCCAAAATCCAAGTGCCGCTTCGTTCCGTGGCGTTCACCGCCGACAGCGCCACTGACACTCCCGCGCCAGTCTCGTCAATTCGCGCCAGCAGTGAACTGCGCGCGGCAGCAATACCTGTGCAAAATTGTCAGAAAACGGGCTTAATTGAGGCAAACCCGCCGAAAGGTATCGCCAAAGTCGGTAATCGCGAGAATACGCCGTTCAATCCTTGAGCGGCGTCGCAAATTCCGATCGCGGAGGACCGACTGGCAAGCCTCCTGTTTCAGGAGAGCAGAATAGATGGCGGCATCGGGCACGGGCGCCCCTTCAGGCTCATGCAGTAATTGCAGCCGGATGAGATTATCCACATAGCCTGGCACTCGTTGCGGACTATCGCATACATCAGCGAGTTCTCGCGGAACGACATTTCTCTGAACAATCCGCGCCTGGTTCTTCGACGTCGTCACATAAACATTCGCCGCCGGGATGAATTGCTCAGGTGGAGGCAGGTTCGAAAGAATGCGAACTTCATCGCGGGTCACCTGCTTCAGAATCGCCAGGAACGCAGGATGGGCGTCGTTTTCGGTGGCCGCATCCATCGACGAAGCGATAAGCGTTGCGATCTCATCTCGCAGGGGGGAGTACCGCATAGCTTCGATGGCAGGGGCAGCGATCTCCATGTTCGGGCGCTTCATCGCGCCGGTATCGATTCCCCGCCGGCGCAACACCAATTCGACTGACTGTATTGTAAACGCTTCGATTTCCGGAAGGCCCCACACCTCATCAGAGACGTCTTCAAACGCAATACGGGTCTGGTCAGGAGCCATGCGAGCAGCGGGCAATGCGTCCGGCGCTCCATCATAACGCTTTTTCATGCGTCGTGCCCGCCCCGTGCGTTCAGGAAAATCGATGTCAGGATCTTTGGATGTCATGGTGGAACCAGTCCCAATCCGGTCATGTTGAGAGCAGGCCCTCACCATGCCTCCGCCGTCTCGCACATCGTTAACTAGTCTACGCCTCACTAGCGACTTAAAATTTTGTCTATGTAAAGGCCCAAGCGTACAGGCGCGCCCCTTGTCATCCCCGGGATGGAACGATGCGGCATCGCCAAACGCTGGGCAGGGCTTTGTGTAAGGACGATTACAGGCATGCGGTGTTCCGATTGCTTCGGCGAAATGATTGAAGATGCTGGTATCGTCCAGTGTACCTCCTGTGGCCGCATCCTTCAGGCCATTCCTGAGGCTCCGGTGAAGGGCCGGTGGCAGACCCTTGTCGACAAAGCCGCGGTCGATACCAGCAATTTACCCGTTCCCCTCCCCTTGCTGGCGGCGGGCGCAGCCTTGCTGGTGATAACGAGTTCGGCGCTGCTCACGCTTTCGCTTTCGGGAGACCAGCCGGGAATGGACCGAAGCGGACCGGGTGGCGCGCCGACGCAGGTTGCAGAGGCTGGTGTCGATTCCGATACCGGCTGGCGCTCCAGCGACATTCCAGTCGAAGAGGGAACCGTTATTGTTTCAACGATTCCGGACAATGGCGGGTTTTCACTCGTTTTGCAGCCGCAGTCCGGACCCGCCACAATTGCCCGCGTGAGCAATCAAGGGCGTCTGGCCGAGCGTATAGAGCCGTCCATCCCGAACGCCTGGACCTTGACGTCTGCACTCGGTGTGGACGGTGGTGATCACGTCGTTCTGGGGCAGACACCAGACGGGTTATTCCTCTTTCGGATCAATGACGAGGGGTTCCCGGTCTGGGGTCGCTTCGAAATGGCAACCCGTCGGGCCGCTCTCTTTGCAACGAGCAACCAGGTCGTCATCGCCTCTGACCTGCCGGCGTCAGAGGAGCTGGGCTTTATTGCCTACAGCCTCGAAGGAGAGCGGATTTGGGAGAACCGCCTCACCGGCGTCGTGACCGGCACAGAGGTCTACACCGCCACGCCGTCTGGCCAAATTCTGGTGATCGCCGATGTTGCGCCCGGTGACGGAAGTGTCACGACGCGGATGGTCCGCTACGACGAGAGCGGCCGGGTCGTTCTCGACGAGGACCTCGGCTTGAATGTCGCCGCAATGGACTTGGCACAGGTTGCCGTTGATGACGAAGAAACCGTCTTCCTGATGAGTGCCGGCGACCCAGCGACCCTGCAGCGTCTCAGCCCTCGCGGTGTCGAACTGTGGGCCTCTCAGCTACCCGGTATCGTGCAGGCTGAGCCGGACGCGGCCAGGCTTCTCGTGAATACCGACGGTGTAACAGCCGTAAGCCTTGATGGCCCCCGCTTGCACGCTGTTCGCATCAGCACCGACGGCCTCGACATCGAAACTGCGCAGCATGTACTCGGTGAGCGCCCCACCAAACTCTTCAGCGCGAAACTGACGGGTCGAGACCGGCTGGACCTCCTCACACAAGACAGTGAAAACGCAATTCGCCAGCCGCTCAGGCATCTCGCAAAATCGCTCCGCTCCGTTTTCGCGGACAAGACCCGGCTAAGCGATCCGGCTGATCTTGCCATCTCGGCAACCACCCCGTCAGAGCCTGCAGACCCGATCGGTATCAGGGGGTCCACTCGCTCATCCGTGGAGCCAGATATTCGGCGTCCGGCGATCACGGAGGACAGGCCCAGCGCCCCACGCGCGACCCGGACACCGGAGGCGACCCTGCAATCGATCACTGCAAGCAGCCCGGCGGCGCTACCGCAACGGCGGCAGGTGCAGTGCAGTTTCGTATGCATGCCCGAAGCGACACCGCAGGCGAAATATCCCGTGCGCAAGGCCTATGACTGGCGTGAGGGTACACCGCTGGACGCGATTACCATTGATGCGTTTGACGCACACGATGGGGTTTGTCTCGACTCGGGCGGTGTCGCCCATCCGGGCTCGCTTCCGATCTGCGAGCCGATTTGAGAGAGGCGCCCTGCAACGCTTCCGTCAAAGCGACGCCCTTCATTTGCGGCGACGAGACTATTTGGCCCCATGCCCGGTCAGGATGACCTGCATGGTTTTCATGGCAATCAAAGCGTCCATCCACACCGAGAAGTGCTTGATATAGTAGAGATCATATTCAAGTTTGTCGCGCACATCATCGACGTCGACGACGTGCCCCTGCTTGACCTGCGCCCAGCCCGTAATTCCGGGCCGAACGATATGGCGATACCTGTAGAACGCAATTTCACGCTCATACCATTCCGACAATCGCATGGCCTCGGGACGAGGGCCGATCCAACTCATCTCGCCCTTCAGGATGTTCACCAGCTGCGGAAGCTCATCGAGACGCGTTTTGCGGATGAAACGACCGATCCTCGTGATCCGGTTGTCATCATTCAGCGTCATGTCGGCGTGCTTGTCCGCATTCACGGGGCGATCGCGCATCGATCGGAATTTGTAGACGGTAAAAGGCTTCCCACGAAACCCCATCCGGGTTTGATAGAAAATCGCCGGGCCTTTGCTGTCGAGCCGGATCAACACTGCAACAACCACAAGCAGCGGAGCGAGAAAGACCAGCGCGATCGCGGCGGTGATGGCGTCCACATAACGTTTGGCCGGCGCGTAGATCGAATCGGGCGACAAATGACCGAAGGTGTTCTCTGACAGATGCTCGATCTGCACGCGCCCCGTCATCGATTCGTAGATCTGCTTCGCATTGAATATGGGCCTGCCCGCGATGGCTTCTTCAGCGATCGCCCGTTCCCACGTATCCGGCATTGACGGGTTCTTCAGATCGACCACCAGCGGAAGCACCTGGTCGCGGACCAGTTTCTCGGGTTGGGACACCTCGATCCATCGAATCGTCCTGATCGATCGGAGGGCGGTCGCTGCACCACCGGTCACCAGCGTCATGACCGGACGACGAAGCCGCGCGATGAGCACAAGCGTCAGCATGAACCAACCCATCACGAAAACGAAACTCAGGCTGAACAGGAGGCGACTGTACTCCAGCCGCAGCAGCAGAAAGAGAACCAACACCATGCCGTAAGACATTGCAAAGGCAGGAAAAACGCTCATCAACGCACTGGCGCCGGGCAGAGCGGTCATCTTCCGAAACATCATGAACCCGATCAGCAGGGCACAAAACGCGCCCACGGCAGAGTTTTCGAAGCTCGGCAAGCCGAACTTGATATCCATCGTGTACACGAGAATGGCGACAGGGATCGCCAGGGCCGCAATCAACCCACCGATCAGTTGCGTCCTTATCCGTGACAGGAACTTCGCCACCGAATGCCGAATCGCGTCGCCGGGGGCCTGCGCATCAAATACGGTACTGTTCTGATGATAGTACATAATTTGCCCCCAGATCGGCCCGGCTGGCCTGCCTGCTTCATTGCGCACGGCTTCCGCAAGGTCTGCACTCTACCGTCCAGCCGCCCAACCCTGACGTCTTAAAAGGGAATTCCCACGCGCGGTCTACCACCGTAAGGGTGTGATCCCGAGAATTCCACCGAACACGGAACCCTGGATCCTGCGAAACAGGGCTCTGACACGGGGTCCCCGGTTTCCCTAACTCTACTGACTTGAGGACTGCTGACCTCAGGCGGATCTCCCAACAAGCGAGTTGGCGCAAGAGTTGCTCCCTGAAACGGGAAAGGCCAATCTGGGAAACCGCGCCATGTCCAACCGCCAGGTACTTGAAACACCACACGGTGATCCTTCCGGTTTAAGGTCACCGCTTGCACAACGACACGCCGACGAGGACAAACCACTCCCACCGGCCTTGTCGCTAACGGTGATCATCTCGCTCGGCGCGCTCGTCTGGTGCATTCTCGGCGCGTTCGCGTGGACGATTATCTTGATGTTTTAGCCGAACTTCGCTCCTTGCGCTCCTGAATTGGAGATGGTTCTCCCTGCCGTGGGCACACAGCCGCCGCGGCAGGGCGCCGGGGAAAAGCGAGGGATGATGTGGTTCAAGTCGAAGACGCCAAAACGTCTGGACAGTCCAGCTGGTCCAAAGGACAAGCGGGCTTACGCAATCGGCGACATTCACGGGCGGTATGACCTGCTTGATGCGCTCCTGCGGGCGATCAAGCAGGATGCAGCTGACCGGCCCAACATGGAGACACACCTGATATCGCTCGGCGATCTGATCGACCGCGGTCCGGAATCCAACCGGGTCGTGGAGTGTTTTTCCAAGCCGGTAGACGGCTTTACAGCGACCCATGTCCTGATGGGCAACCATGAGGAAATGCTGGTCCGCGGGATCAGGGGCGAGGCCAACCTGCTTCAGGGCTGGTTGGATCACGGAGGCTATGCCTGCGCCGAGAGCTACGGGGTCAACGCCGCATACCTCAAGGGTCAAGCCGATGACATTCTCGAAGACGCCCTTGTCGCCGCAATTCCACAGCGCCACGTCGCCGTTATGGCGAACGCGTTGGAACGGATCCGTTTCGGCGATTACTTCCTCGTCCATGCCGGTATCAGGCCAGGCGTTGCCCTCGACGATCAATCCGCGCGCGACATGCGATGGATAAGAAAGCCTTTTCTGGAATGCGATGATCCGCTTGGCTGCGTTGTCGTCCACGGACATACGGTTATCGAGGATGTGGAAGAGCGGTCAAACCGGATTGGCCTGGACACTGGCGCCTACAAGTCAGGACTGCTGACAGCCATCCGTATCGAGGGTCGTGAGCGCAGTTACATAAAGGCCCATGACGATGGCGGAAGTATCCGCGTCTATCGGGAGCCTCACCCGGGCCAGCCTGGCTGACCTGATCTAGGCAATTTCGAGCGCGACCCTGCCCTCTTCAACCACATCACCCTCAGCAATCGTGAGGGCTGCAACAGTGCCGGAAACCGGCGCCTCATAAGGCACTTCCATCTTCATAACTTCCATGATGAACAGCGTCTGGCCCTCGGAAATGCCATCGCCCTCCCTGACAAGCAGTTTCCAAACGGTTCCCCCGGTTTCCAGTTCAATCGGTGTTGCCATGACGCGTCGTCCTCAAGGTCTGATCAGAAAATGGCTCGGACCGCGAAGCGGTTCCAACAACGGCTGGATGCGGTCGATCCACCGGCAGAGCATCGGCCGGGTTTCCCGCGGATCGATGAGTTCGTGAACGGCAAGCGCCTCTGCCCGTGGGAATGGCGACTGGCGCGCGGCCAGCTGCTCCTCCAATTCCCTGCGCCTGGCGTCGGGATCATCGGCAGCTGCAATCTCTCGATGGAACGCCACGGCAACCCCGCCCTCGACGGGCAAGGGTCCGCTTTCGGCGGAGGGCCACGCCAGAACATGGGCCTCGGGTCCATAGTGGGCGGCCTGGGCGACCCCGAACGAGCGCCTTACCATGACAGAGCACCAGGGAACGTTGGTCATTGCCGCCGTCAGCACAGCATTTGCACCATACCGGATTGTTGCATCCTGTTCGGCCTTCGAGCCAATCATGAATCCCGGCTCGTCAACAAAGCTGACAATCGGCAGGTGGAAGGTCTCGCACAACTCCATGAACCTGCGGGCTTTCTGCGCCCCATCGGCGGTCATTGCGCCAGCGAGGAACTTCCCGTCATTGGCCCAGATTCCGACCGGTTGTCCGCCCAGCCGCGCAAGCCCTGTAATCTGACTGCGGCCGTAACCCTTCCCCATTTCGAAGAAGCTGCCGACATCGACGATGAGCTTGATCCCTTTTCGCATGTCGAACGCGCGGCGTCGTTCACGCGGCACCAGCGATAACAACTCTTCTTCTGTCCGGTCGACCGGGTCGTCAGAAGCAACCACCGGCGGCAGGTCCCAGACGCTGCTCGGCATATAGCCCAGGAAGGTCCGGATTTGCGCCAGGCAATCGGCCTCATCGTTGCCGGCATTATCAACGGTGCCGTTCCGTGTGTGGACCGCCGCGCCACCAAGCGCGTCCTTTGTGGTCTTCTCACCCATAGCCCGTTCGACGACCGCCGGCCCCGCCGTCAGCACCTGCGCCGTCGATTTGGACATCACCGAAAAGTGGGATGAGACCAGGCGCGCGGCTGGAAGTCCTGCCACCGCACCCAACGCTGCTGTTGCAACAGGAACGCTCGCCATCGCTTGCGCGACTGACCGGAACCTTGATGGGGCAAAAACAGGCGCAGGGAGGCTCGGGCCACCACCAGACCCTCCAACACTACCACCCGCTCCCTCGTGCAGCCGAACCAGCGGCAAACGGTACCGAACGGCCAGATCCTCGGTATAAACGCTTTTCCTGAGGCCAGCAGGCGAGGGCGAACCGCCCTTCATGGTGAAATCCTCGCCGCCAACGATCACACGACGACCGTTCACCTTGGCAAAACCCAAGACAAAATTTGCCGGCTCGAACCCAATGAGAGCGCCATCGGGTCCGTGCACGGCGCTTCCCGCCCCTCGGCCAATCTCATCGAAGCTGTCGTCATCGATCAGACGAGCGATACGCTCGCGGACCGTCAGCCTGCCCTTGGCATGCTGTTTTTCAACCGCTTCCGGCCCACCCTGCTCCAGCGCCATCTCTCGCCGGCGTCGGATTTCGTCTGCTTCATCTTTCCAGCTCATCGTTCCCAGTGTGGCAGAGCGCCGGCGGCCCATCAATCGGCAACATTCCCATTCGCCAGGTTCTGTGCATGATCGGGCGCAGACAAGAAAACAGTCGAGGAAACACCATGCACTATGCCGAACTCATGAAAGCGCGTGAGGCAATGACGGGGCCGGGCGGCGATTTCGAGATCGTGGAACAAGAGATACTCGGAAACAGGATCCGCAGTTTCAGGAATGCGCCGCCCAGCGTCCGTGAGGTCTGGCTGTCGACCTTGCAGTTCGCAGGGAGCCCATACATGGTCTACCAGAACGAGACACTGACCTACGACCAATCGCACCAAGCGGTGAATGCTGTGGCGAACTGGATGTTGGCCCAGGGCGTCCGACCAGGCGACCGGGTTGCCATCGCCATGAGAAACTATCCTGAGTGGATGCTGATCTACTGGGCCTGTGCATCGATCGGGGTCGCAGCGGTCGGCATGAATGCCTGGTGGACGGCGGAAGAAATGGCCTATGCGCTGGATGACGCCCAGCCGAAAATCCTGTTTCTGGATGGTGAACGGCTGGTCCGGCTAAGGGAGCGGCCCGATCATATGGCGAGGTTGAAACTCGTCGGCGTTCGCCTGCCAGAGCCGGTAGATGGCGTTATTCCCTGGCCAGATGTCGTCGCCCATGGTGGCGATTTGCCCGAAGTCGTCGTTGATCCCGATTCTGATGCGTGCATCTTCTACACGTCCGGCACGACAGGTTTCCCGAAGGGCGCCCAACTCACCCATCGCGGCTGTGTGGCAAACCTCATGAACATGCTGTTCGCGGCCGCATCATCCGGGCTTGCCATCGCTCAGGCGACCGGCGTGGAACCGCCAGAGGAACCACCGATTCCAACGACGCTCATCACCACGCCGCTGTTCCATGTGACGGCCAACAATTGCGGCGCCTACGGCACGACGATGCTCGGCGGAAAGTTGGTGCTCATGTACAAATGGGATGCCGGCGAGGCGCTGGCCCTCATAGCGCGCGAAAAAGTGACGACCATGAGCGGCGTGCCGATCATGGCGCGCGAAGTGATCAACCATCCTGATTTTGCCACGACCGACACGTCGAGCCTGACCTCACTGGCCGGTGGCGGCGCCCAGGTCCCGCCAGACCTCGTTGGAAAAATCGAGGAAACGGTTCCTACCGCCCGTCCTGGAACCGGATACGGCATGACAGAAACCTGCGGGATCATCACCTCGGTGTCGGCCGACTTCTTCCTCGACAAGCCCGACAGCGCAGGGCCGGCGATGCCGAATTTCGAGATCAAGTGCGTCGACGACGATGGCAACGAAGTGCCGCGCGGGGAGCTTGGCGAGCTGTGGGTCCGGGGCTCATCAGTCATCAAGGGCTATATCAACCGGCCCGACGCAACCGCAGATTCGATCACCGATGGTTGGCTGCATACCGGAGACATCGCCCGGATCGACGAGCACGGCTTCATTTTCATTGTCGATCGCAAGAAGGACATGGTCCTACGCGGTGGCGAGAATGTCTACTGCGCCGAAGTGGAGACCGCCATTTACCGTCATCCCGCCATTGCCGAATGCTGTGTTTTCGGTGTGCCGGACGAACGGCTGGGAGAAGAGGTCGCGGCTGCGCTGGTGGTCAAGCCGGGCGAAACACTCGACCGGGCCAGTCTGGGCACCTTCCTGGAAACCATTATTGCGCGACACAAGGTGCCCCGTCACATGTGGTTCATGGCCGATGCCCTGCCCCGGAACGCGAGCGGAAAGTTCGTCAAACGTGAGCTGCGGGACAAGCTCGCTGCCGAACTGGTTTGATCATAAAGCACACGCCCCACCCCCAAGGATCAGGGGCGATCTTGAAGGATCATCGCGGCCCCTTTTTCGGCGATCATGATGGTCGGCGTGTTGGTGTTTCCCGAGGTGATGGTCGGCATCACCGACGCATCCACGACTCGCAGACCGCCGACGCCATGTACTCGCAAGCGGGCGTCGGTGACCGCGGCAGGATCGCTGGTCATGCCCATCTTCGCGGTTCCAACCGGATGAAAGATTGTGGTGCCGATAGCCCCTGCTGCTTTCGCCAGGGACTCCGGGTCGTCGCCGACGGTGGAGCCCGGCAAGGTTTCGATCGGTGCGAACGGCGCCAGCGATGGCTGCGCCATCAGAGCACGGGTAACTCGGATGGCATCGGCGGCAACAGTGCGGTCATACGCGGTATCGAGGTAGTTCGGTGAGATCAGAGGTCTTGCCATGGGATCGGCCGATGGAACGCGGACCCAGCCGCGAGACGTTGGCCGCAGGTTGCAGGCGCTCACTGTGATCGCAGGGACCGTGTGGAGGGGCTCGCCAAATGCGCCGAGCGATAGCGGTTGGATATGGAATTGAAGGTCGGGTCGCTCAATCTCCGGCCGGGATCGGGTGAAAATGCCGAGTTGGGATGGTGCCATCGTGAGCGGGCCCCGCCGAAACAGGGCATAATCCAGACCCATGCGGACTTTTCCGAACAGCGAATGGTAAGTCTCGTTAAGCGTTTTCACCCCGGAAACTTCAAAGATCGCACGTTGCTGCAAGTGGTCCTGCAGGTTGCGACCGACGCCAGACAGTGCAGTGACAACCGCAATTCCTGCTTGCGCCAGGTCGTCGGGATGGCCGATCCCCGAGCGCTGCAAGACCTGAACGGACCCGATTGATCCGGCCGAGAGAACGATCTCACCCGCCGCCAGCGCGAGCCGTCGCGTCCCATCCTGGACATAGTGCACACCGGTGGCTTTGCCGTCTTCGATTGTGATCCGATCGACGAGCACGCCTGTCTCGAGACGAAGACTGTCCCGCTCCAGTGCCGGCTTGAGGAACCCGCGGGCGGCCGACCAACGCACTCCGCGGGTCTGATTGACATGAAAGTACCCCACCCCCTCATTGTCGCCGGTGTTGAAGTCTTCGGTGGCGGGTATACCGGCCTCAATGGCTGAATCACGGACTGCGTCGAGGATGTCCCACCGGACGCGCGGCGGCTCGACCCGCCATTCGCCGCCTGTTTTGTGGAATGGGCGATCACCAAGAAAATGATCCTCGAAGCCCCTGAACGCCGGCAGCACATCATCCCACCCCCAGCCCGTCAGACCGAGTTGCCGCCAGTGGTCGTAATCAGCAGCCTGGCCACGCATGGTGATCATGGCGTTGATCGCGGAACTGCCGCCGATGACCTTGCCTCGCGGATACTTGAGAGCGCGACCATTGAGGCCCGCCTGCGGGAGCGTCTCGAACATCCAATCCGACCGGGGGTTCCCGATGGCGAACAAGTATCCAACTGGGATGTGGAACCAGATCCAGTTATCGGTTCCGCCAGCCTCCAGAACCAGCACACGCGACCTGCCGTCCGCACTCAACCGGTTTGCAAGAACGCAGCCGGCCGATCCCGCGCCGATTATGATGTAGTCATAATAGCCGTCGAGGGGCGAGGTGGTGCTCATCCCCCAGGTTGAACGTCCGTGAACTTTCCGCCGGAGGCTGCCAGGTCCTTGAGCGTTCCAGCCGGCAAGAACCGATCATCCTCCGCGCCGAGCCGTTCCATCGTCGACAGAACGGCTTCGGCTCCGACCATGTTGCCATAAAGCATGGGGCCACCCTTGTCGGCTGGCCAGCCATACCCGTTGAGCCAGACGATATCGATGTCGGACGCCCTGAGGGCCATTCGCTCTTCGAGGATCTTCACCCCCTCATTGATCATCGGATGGATACACTGCTCGATAATCGCGTCCCGGGAGGGGGCAGAGCCCGCCCTTATCCCGGTAACGTCGGCAATGATCTTCGCTGTAACCTCCGATGGAATGGGCTTTCGGGCCTCGTCATAATCATAGTATCCAGCACCGGTCTTCTGGCCGCGGCGGTCCAGTTCGCACAAGGCGTCGCGAATGGGATTTGCCGTCTTGGCGCCGGGTTTCCAACCAATATCGAGCCCGGCCAGATCGGACATCTGATAGGGGCCCATGCGAAACCCGAACGCATTCAGCGCCGCGTCCACGTCCCAGGGCATCGCCCCCTGGTAGACCAGTTTCTGGGCCTGGGCCTGGCGGGCAAACAAGATGCGGTTGCCGACAAAGCCCGGACAAACGCCGACCAGCACAGCGACCTTGTTGATCGTCCTGGCGAGGTCCATGCAGGTGGCCACCACGTCTTTCGCCGTTTTTTCCGCCCTCACAATCTCAAGGAGCTTCATCACGTTTGCTGGGGAGAAGAAGTGCAGTCCGATGATGTCCTCTGGCCGGGACGTGGCGCCAGCAATCTCATCAATGTTCAACGCGGACGTATTGGTGGCGAGAATTGCGCCGGGCTTCATGATGCGGTCGAGATCGCTGAATATCCGCTTCTTGAGATCCATATCCTCGAACACGGCTTCGATGACGAGGTCACAGTCGGCCAGCGCATCCATCTCCAGGGTTCCATCAAGCCGAGCCATGCGGGCTGCGACCTCGTCCTGCGGAAAGCGACCCTTGTCTGCGCTTCTCTGATAATTCTTCTCAACGACACCCAACCCTCGCTCGAGGGCTTCAGGCTTCGTTTCAAGAATGCGCACCGGAATGCCCGCGCTCGCGAAATTCATGGAAATGCCGCCGCCCATCGTCCCCGCGCCGATCACGCCGACCCTTGCGACGTCTCGCCGAGGTGTCTCCGCAGGCACATCGGGCACCGTCCAGGCGTTTCGCCCAGCTTCGGCAATGTAATCGGATACCGCTTGCGGCGTGTAAGTCTCGGTCATGGCGCGTCCTCTGGTCGTATTCGCATGCGCACTTGTCTTGTGCCTGTTAGACAGCGAATATGATTTGGAACCCAGAAAAGCACCCGGAGGACTGAAATGCCAGACACGCTAGGCTCATTGAACCCAGAAGACGACATGAACAACCTCACCATGTCGGAGGAAGCCCGCCCCCTTTACGACCACGTGAAGACTTTTATCCGCGACGTGGTCGATCCGATGAGCGAGGAATTCCACCGCCTCGGCGAAGAGCGCAAGGACAAGGACAACATCTGGCAGTACGCCGAAGGGCAGCTTGAAGTCCTTGAGAAAGCGAAGGATGAAGCGAAGAAACAGGGCCTCTGGAACTTCTTTCTCCCCGACGCCGACACGGGCGAGGGCCTCAAGAACCTCGATTACGCCTACATCGCAGCGGAGCTCGGCAAGAACCCTTTGGCATCGGAAACGATGAACTGCTCGGCCCCCGATACCGGCAATATGGAAGTGCTGGAACGGGTGGGAACAGCCGAACAGAAAGAGATGTGGCTGAAACCCCTGCTTGAAGGAAAGATCCGGTCAGCATTCGCCATGACCGAGCCGGGTATCCCTTCTTCCGACGCCAAGAATGTTTCGACATCTGCCGTGCTTGAAAACGGCGAATGGGTCATAAACGGCGAGAAATTCTACATCTCCGGCGCGGGCGACCCGCGCTGCAAGATCATGATCACCATGGTCAAGACCAGCCCGGATGCAGAACCCCACAAACAACAGTCCCAGATCCTCGTCCCGATCGACACGCCCGGCGTGAAGATCCTCGAACCCATGGAAGTGTTTGGTAATCCAGACGCGCCCCATGGCCATATGCACATCGTGTTCGACAATGTGCGCGTTCCGGAAAGCAACATGTTGCTGGGCGAAGGCCGCGGGTTCGAGATATCCCAACTCCGCCTCGGCCCAGGCCGCATTCACCACTGCATGCGTTCCATCGGGGCGGCGGAGAAAGCCCTCGACCTGATGGTGATCCGCGGCATGGGACGTCAGGCCTTCGGTAAGGATCTCATCAAGCTCGGCGGGAACCTCGAAAAGGTCTCCCGCGCGCGGATCGAGATCGAGGCGATGCGCCTGATGGTGCTCAAGGCCGCGAAGGCCATGGATGTTCTGGGCAACAAGGAAGCAAGGACCTGGATCTCCATGGTCAAGGCCATGGTTCCGGAGCGGGTCTGCGCCATCATCGATGACGCCATCCAGATCCACGGTGCGACGGGTGTATCCCAGTGGACACCCCTGGCCCGCATGTATGCCAGCCAGCGCACGCTCCGCCTCGCCGACGGACCGGATGAAGTCCACCACATGGTCGTTGGACGGGCAGAAACCCGGAAATATACCGGCGAAGAGGAAGATCCCGCGATGGCCGCCGTCTGGCGGAAGTAGGGTCAGCCCCCTTGGCAGTTGAGCCCGTAGTCGAACGGTATAGCGATGTCCTGACCCTGACCCGAAGCGGTCGGACAGTTATCGTGACCCTCGACCGCGGAGACAACCTCAACGCCCTTTCAAATGCCGTCATGGGCGAGCTGACGCAGCTCGCCCATGATCTTTACAGCGACACCAATTCCTCGGTCATAGTTCTCCATGGCGTCGGTGCCTTTTCAGCAGGGTACGACCTCAAGGACCGCGGCTCCCCCGAAACCGAAAAACCGACCCTGCTTGAGCGGCGTGAAGGCCTGAAAGCAGGACCTGACATGTGCGCCGCCTGGGAACGGCTGGAACAGATCACGATCGCGGCCATCGAACGGTTCTGCATCGGCGGTGGGGTCGCGCTCGCGCTTGCATGCGATCATCGCATTGCCGCCAAAGACGCCCACTTCCGCTTGCCCGAGGTGCCCCTGGGCATGAACATGAGTTGGCAGAGCAACCCCCGAACGGTCGCCCTGATGGGTCCATCGCGAGCAAAGCGCTTCACGATCCTCGGAGAGAAACTGGATGCGGCCCACGCACTCGACTGGGGATTGATCGATGAGGTCTCAGCGCCTGGCGACGCTCTCGAGGTCGCAACGGCCCTGGCCAATCGCTATGCTGGTCTGCCACCGATCCCACTCCGCATGACTAAGACTGCAATCAATGCCGCATCCAATGCATTGCACCACACGGCCAGCTTTATGGACCGGGATCAATTTTTGCTGGCATCAATGAGCAACGACCAGAAAGAGGGCGTTCGCGCCTTCCTCGAAAAGCGTCCCGGACGGTTCAAGGGAGACTGACCTATGCCGCAAACCATCGGTGTTGAACCCATTGCCGGCGCGCTCGGCGCCGAGATACACGGCGTTGATCTGAGAGAAGATCTTTCGAATGCCGCGTTTGTTGCGGTCCACCGGGCCTTTCTCGACCATCAGGTGATCTTCTTCAGGGGGCAAAAGGGCCTCAGCCCTGCCCGTCAGAAAGCGTTCGCCCAGAGATTTGGCACGCTCAATATTCACC